>JBLRWJ010000166.1:0-5355 GCA_047921315.1 Rhodobacterales bacterium
CTAAGGATTGTCAGACAGGCCGGACACCTGCAGCGGGCTATAGACAGACTGCATGGAATAGGCCTTGCGCGGCCCGTTGACCTGCCATTGTGCCTGCCAGCGCGGCCAGCCGGAAAAATCATAGCGCACTTTATATGTGTCAGGGTCGCACCAGTGATCGGCATGGGCGATCCGATGCGCCGGATCAAACAGATGAAAATCGCGCCCGTCATCGAACATAACCGCAATCAATGATCCACACTGTCGCCACAGATAGGCGCGTTGCGCCTGAAACGCCCCCTGCCCGATCAGCCGCAACTCTCCGCTTTCCTGCAGCCGCAGGCCTGCATCATCCGGCGTGAATGTCGCGGTTCCGCCAAACACTGCATCTGGCCCGTTGGCATCCCTGATCTGCCGTTCAACGCGCCACTGCCCTGCGAAATCCATCAGATCCAACATCGCCAGCCCTCCAATCTGCCCTTGCTGCCCTTGCCGCCACCCTTGCTCACCGTTAAAGACAGCGCCAACCGCTGCCAACACAGGAAATCCGATGATCCCCCGCTATTCCCGCCCCGACATGGTTGCGATCTGGTCGCCCGAGACGAAATTCCGCATCTGGTTCGAGATCGAGGCCCATGCCTGCGATGCGATGGCCGATCTGGGCGTGATCCCGCGCGAAAACGCGCAGGCGGTGTGGAAAGCCAAGGATGTTGAGTTCGATGTCGCCCGCATCGACGAGATCGAGGCCGTCACCAAACATGATGTCATCGCCTTTCTGACCCATCTGGCCGAACATGTGGGCTCAGATGCCGCGCGTTTCGTGCATCAGGGCATGACATCGTCAGATGTGCTGGATACCTGCCTGAATGTGCAACTGACCCGTGCCGCAGACCTGTTGATCGCGGATATGGAGGCGCTGCTGGCCGCCCTGGAGCGTCGCGCGTTCGAACATAAAGATACGGTCCGCATCGGGCGCAGCCACGGTATCCATGCCGAACCCACGACGATGGGCCTGACCTTCGCGCGCTTTTACGCCGAGATGGACCGCAACCTGACACGCCTGCGCACCGCGCGCGGCGAAATCGCGACTGGGGCCATCAGCGGCGCGGTCGGCACCTTTGCCAATATCGATCCCCGCGTCGAGGAACATGTCTGCGCCCAGATGGGCCTGACGCCCGAGCCGATCAGCACGCAGGTGATTCCCCGTGACCGCCATGCCGTGTTTTTCGCAACGCTTGGTGTGATCGCCTCCAGCATCGAGAATATCTCGATCGAGATAAGGCACATGCAGCGCACAGAAGTGCTGGAAGCCGAGGAATTTTTCAGCAAAGGCCAGAAAGGCTCCAGCGCGATGCCGCATAAGCGCAACCCGGTGCTGAGCGAGAACCTGACAGGTCTGGCGCGTCTGGTGCGGATGTCGGTGATCCCCGCGATGGAGAATGTGGCGCTGTGGCACGAGCGTGATATCTCCCATTCCTCGGTGGAGCGGATGATCGGCCCCGATACCACAATCACGCTGGATTTCGCCCTTGCCCGCCTGACCGGACTTGTCGACAAACTGGTGATCTATCCAGACAATATGCTGGCCAATATGAACAAATTCCGCGGGCTGGTAATGTCTCAGCGCGTATTGCTGGCCCTGACACAGGCCGGTGTCAGCCGCGAGGACAGCTATACATTGGTACAGCGCAACGCGATGAAGGTGTGGGAACAGGGCGCGGATTTCAAAACCGAACTGCTGGCCGATGCCGATGTTCTGGCCGCGCTGTCACCAGCCGAAATCGAGGAAAAGTTCGATCTGGGCTATCACACCAAACATGTGGACACGATTTTTGCCCGCGTTTTTGGAACAAAATGACCCAGACAGGGATTTTGACGAAACGCAATTGCGTGCTACCTTCGGGGCGCAACCAAAAAGGGAGAACGCAATGAAGTGGAAGACAGCATTTGCCGCCCTGGCCCTGACCCTCGCACCGATGATGGCCAGTGCTGCATGTTCCTCCAGCCATCAGGCGATGTCTTGCGCCGAAGGGATGGTATGGGACAGCGCAACAAGCAGCTGCACAAAGCAGGTCAGCAGCTGATACCAGATTTCCGCGCCCTTCCTGAAACGGGCCAGGGCGCGGCTTATATCTTGTGACAAACCGGACCGGACGCACCGCAGACAGCTTGTTTTTTGTTACGGATTTTATGTAATTATCCGTCCGGATTTCAGCCTTTCTTCACCTCTGCTCCCCTAAACAGGGAAAAACATTGGTGAGGTCGCGTTGCAGAATTTCTCCCCCCTCTCGTCCAAGTCTCAGGGCAGCCACGCCGCATCCAAGGGGGGTGCCACGGTGTTGTCCCAACGGGAAAAAGCCGCCATTGTGGTGCAGTTTTTGCTGTCGGAAGGCGCTGATCTGACCCTGGCGGATCTGCCGGACGATTTGCAATCAGCCCTGGCGCTGCAATTCGGCTCCATGCGCCATGTCGACAGGGCCACATTGGCCACGGTGGTTTCGGAATTCGCCGAGGAGTTGGAGCAGATCGCCTTGCTGTTTCCACGCGGCATGAGCGGCGCGCTCAGCGCTTTGGATGGCAAGATCAGCGCACAAACCGCAGCGCGATTGCGCAAAGAGGCGGGCGTCAGGCAGGCTGGCGATCCTTGGGATCAACTGCGCGCGGCCAAGGTCGAAGATTTGTTGCCCTTCCTGACATCAGAGGCAACAGAAGTGGCCGCTGTCATCCTGTACAAGCTTGATGTTGCCAAATCGGCTGACTTGCTCGGGCGGTTGCCCGGCACCACGGCGCGGCGGATCGCCTATGCCATGTCACAGACCGGCGCGGTCACGCCACAAACCGTTTACCGGATCGGCTTGTCATTGATCCTGCAGCTTGAATCCCATCCTGACCGGGCATTCCCCGATGGGCCGGAAAAACGCGTTGGCGCCATTCTCAACCTGTCGACAAGCGAAACGCGGGATGATGTGCTGACCGGACTGGATGAAGAGGATGAGGTGTTTGCCGAAGGGGTGCGGCGCGCCATTTTCACCTTTTCAAATATTCCTGCGCGGATCGATCCGCGTGATGCGCCAAAAATCATCCGGGCCGTGGACCAGGCAGATCTGGTGACAGCCCTGTCCCATGCAACAGCACAGGGCGGCGAAATGGCCGAAGGGGCCGCGTTCATTCTGGAGAATATCTCGTCCCGTCTGGCCGATGGCTTGCGCGAGGAAATATCCCAAGCCGGCACCGTCAAGACCAAAGCAGGCGAGATCGCCATGACAGCAACGATCACAGCGATTCGCCAGCTTGAAGCGAATGGTGAACTGACCTTGCTGGACCCCGGCGCAGAAGAGGAGGCATAGCCCCAACCTATATGTCCTGCATGATCCCCTTATGCGCAACTGGTTATGGACAGTCCCGCCAACGGCGCATACGCTATAGGGATGAGTGATATTTCAGGACGCCGCTGGCATGACATGGGCGGGGATCAGGCCGGACCTGTCCCCAAACAGGGGCATGATTTTGCCCTGTGGGAAAAACGCGTGGATGCGCTGATGGTCTTATGCTCTTCAAAGGGGCATTTCACCGTGGACGGTTTGCGCCGCGCTCTGGAAGATATGGGCGCCGATGCCTTTGAGCAGCACAGCTATTACGAACGCTGGATCGCGGCCGTGAACCAGAACCTGATCGAAGCCGGCGTTTACACATTGGAAGAACTTGCCACGCGAATGGCAGATGTGGCGCAGCGGGGCAAGACCTATGGCGATGCGGCACATGGCTGAGCATGTCCGCGTCAAGGCCCTGATGCCGCCCGGCCATGTGCGTGCGCCGGCCTATCTGCGCGGCAAGATCGGCGTGATCGAACGCGCCTTGGGAAGGTTCGGCAACCCCGAACAGCTTGCTTATGGCCTGCGCGCTGAGGAAAAGCCCCTCTACCGTGTCCGCTTTACCATGGGCGAATTGTGGGGTGACGCCGCCGAACAGCCACAAGACACGCTGGATGCAGAAATATATGCCCATTGGCTGGAGGAGGTCCCCGATCATGCCACATGATCATCACGACCATCACGGGCTCAGCCCTTCGGGTCATCCCTATCGTGCAGATAATGACATGCCGCTCACCTATTGGCAGCGTATGGAAATCGCTGTGCGGGAGTTGCTGATCGAGAAAGGCGTGACCAGCGCCGCCGAGATCGCGGCGCAGATCGATCTGATGGATAGCCGCAGCCCGGCCAATGGGGCCGCCGTTGTCGCCCGCGCCTGGGTTGATCCGGCCTTCAAGACGCGGCTTTTGACCAATGCAGGTGATGCCAGCCGCGAGATGGGGTTTGATATCGGAACCCTGCATCTGATTGCCGTGGAAAACACGGCTGACACCCATAACCTGATCGTGTGCACCCTATGTTCGTGCTATCCGCGCAACCTTTTGGGCCTGCCGCCCGATTGGTACAAAACCCGCGCCTATCGCAGCCGCGCCGTGCGCGAACCGCGCAAGGTTCTGGCCGAATTCGGGGTTGAACTGGCCGATGACGTGACCGTCCGCGTGCATGACAGCACCGCCGATATGCGCTACATCGTGCTGCCCGCACGCCCCGCTGGCACCGAAAATCTGTCCGAGGAAGACCTGGCCAGATGGGTCACCCGTGACAGCATGATCGGCACCGGGCTGCCGCTTGATCCTGCATGTCATCCCACCGCAGGATGACATCACCGGAATGACAAAATTCGGCCCCAAGGCAACGGCCATCCTTTTGATGATCGGTGCGATTTTCTGCTTTTCCGTGATGGACGCAACGGCAAAGGCGCTGGCCCCGCGCATCGGCACGATCCCTGCTGTCTGGGCGCGATATGCCGGTCAGGCGCTGGTGGTTCTGATCCTTGTCGCCCCCCGCCTGCGGTCAGTGGCGCGCACCAATTACCCATGGTTGCAGCTGGCCCGCTCCATTTTCCTGATGTTCGGAACGATGTTCTTTTTCTTCAGCGTGGCGAATATCGGCCTGACCGAAGCCACCGCAATCATGAATATCAACCCGGTGATCATCACCCTTGGTGCGGCACTGTTTCTGGGAGAGAAAATCGGATTGCGCCGCACCTTGGGCATCGGCGCAGCCCTGATCGGGGCGCTGATCATCATCAGGCCGGGGTCTGACGTCTTCTCGCCCTACGCGGTGCTGCCTTTGATCGCGGCCATCGCCTATTCCGCCTATAATATCACCACCCGTTTCGTGGGCCGCAACGAAGACCCGTGGACATCGCTGCTCTATACCGCCCTGTTCGGCGCGGTCGTGATGACAATCGCGGTGCCGTTCTATTGGCAACCGCTGGATCTGACCTCGGCCGCCCTGATGTGTCTGATCGCGGTCTTCGGCACCCTGTCCCAGCTTTTGCTGA
>JBLRWJ010000167.1:0-5285 GCA_047921315.1 Rhodobacterales bacterium
CCTACGCTGAGGTGTTCCGCCGCTATCTGTTCAAAGCCAAGGATACGGTGCCGCACCCCCTCTGGCGCAGGCCGTGATTTGAGGGCATGACAGCGCCCATGGAAATTTGGGTCATCGCCACCATTCTTGCTGCCGCCTTTCAGACGGCCCGCTTCATGCTGCAAAAACAGTTGAGCATGGGGGCCCTGTCCACGGCGGGGGCGACATTTGCGCGCTTTGTCTATTCCGCGCCATTGGTGTTGCTGCTGGTCGCCGTCTATCTGGGGGCGCAGGGGCTGGTCTTGCCGGCCTTCAGCGGGCTGTTCTGGGCCTATGCGCTGACGGGCGGGCTGGCGCAGATCCTGGCCACGGTTTGCGTTGTGGCGCTGTTCCGGCAGCGTAATTTTGCAGTTGGCATCACTTTCAAGAAAACCGAGGTGGTGCAGACTGCCCTTGTCGGGCTGATCGTGCTGGGCGAGGGGGTCAGTGCCGCAGGGCTGGGCGCGATCCTGCTGGGGCTGGTCGGGGTGTTGCTGCTATCGGGCACGCCGGGGCTGTCGGGGCACTGGCTGCAGCGGATCGCCACGCGGGCGGCGGGGCTGGGCCTGCTGTCTGGCATCCTGTTTGCGATATCGGGTGTCACCTATCGCGGTGCCTCACTGGAACTGGCCAGTGATGATCCGTTCCTGCGCGCCATGGTCACGCTGGGCGCGGTGACCGCGTCACAGACCATCGCGATGACGCTCTGGCTGCGCTGGCGCGAACCGGGGCAGATCGGGGCCGTGATCGCGGCGCGGTCGCAGGCGGTGTGGATCGGGCTGACCTCGATGGCGGGCAGCCTGTGCTGGTTCACCGCCTTCACACTGCAGAACGCGGCCTATGTCAACGCGGTGGGACAGGTCGAGCTGATCTTCTCGCTGGCCGCATCGGTGCTGTTTTTCAACGAGCGTTTCACGCGACGCGAGGCGGCAGGCATTGCCCTGCTCAGTGCGAGCGTCCTGTCATTGGTCCTATTCCTTTAAGGCGCAGGAACAGGCTTTCCTCTTCGCTGTTCTTGAAGAAGGGCACGCTGGCGGGCGGCTCTTTTTCCTTGGCGCGGGCGGCTACTTCGGCCAGCACCACCTCGGTGATGAAGGGCAGATCAAAGTCGCGCACGCGCGGTAGCGGGATCCATTGCAGATGCGACAGCTCATCACAGGCGGCGCCGAAATCATCGGGATCGCTGGCCAGATCATCGGCATCCACCAGAAAGAACCGCGCATCAAACCGGCGCGGGCGGCCCGGAGGCGTGACGGCGCGGAACACGAATTGCAGCGGATGGGCCGCAGGCATATGGCCGGTGGCAGCAAAGCTCTGCCAATCGGGGGGCGGGCTGGTCCACAGCCCCTTGGCCCCCAGCACAAGGCCCGTTTCCTCCCATAATTCGCGGATGGCGGCGGCGGCCAGCGCATGGGCCAGATCGGCGGGCGCGTCATCGCATAGCCGCCCGGCACATAGATCGGGCAGCGGCGTGACCAGCGGCACAGCGCGATCCGCATCATCCACAGCCCCGCCCGGAAACACGAATTTGTCAGGCATGAAGGCCGCCTTTGAGCCGCGCTGCCCCATCAGGACATGCGGGTCATCAAAGCGGTTGCGCAACACAATCACGGTCGAGGCGTGGCGGATGGCGGATTTGTCGATGCTCATGGCGTCCCTTTCAATGCGAAAGGGTCACGCGGCCTTGGCGAAACCATACATCAGCCGCGCCCATTGCAGGCCCACGATTGCCCCTTTCAGTCTTGGCAGAAGGTAGAGCGACAGCGCGACAGAGCCAAGGGCGAAGATGCTGAATAAAACCAGTGGCTCGGGCCGCCACGCCTGAAACACGATCAGCATCAGCGGCGCCATCACCTTGCCCACGATCAGGATGGTCAGATAGGCGGGTCCGTCATCGGCGCGGTGGTGGTGCAACGCCTCGCGGCAGACAGGACAGGATTTGCGCACGCTCAGATAGCCGTCCATCATGGGGCCACTGCCGCAATTCGGGCATTTGCCGCGCCAGCCTTTTTTCATCGCGGCCCATGTCTCGCGGGGGGGGGCGGCGGGATGGGCGGCGGTGGCTGTGGCCTCCATGACGGGAGCGTTCGCGGGGGCCGTCAGGGTATTCGGGGATGTGGCTGACATAGAATCCTCAGGGCGCGCGTGCAGGGTGCAGGGGGCAGGGTTTGGGCACCATGGCGCAATTCGGGCCGATGAGAAAGCGGCGTTCCTGCCACCGCGTCCTCATGTCGCTGGATCCGCAAGGCGGGGTGGCCCGAAGGATTTGCCAAACGCGGGGGATGAAAAAACATAACGGGCGCGCGACGGAACATGACGCGCGCTGCGTATCAGTTCCAGAAGGCAGGCAAAGGCCGGTGCTTCACGACACAAGACAAAACTGGAGACTGAAACATGAAACGTGGTGTTTTGATATCGGGCCTGATGGCGCTGGCCTTGGCGGGAACCGCTGTTATAGGGGTTGCGGCCTCGGATGATCGTGCCGGTGGCAAGCCGGGCATGGGGCATCGCGGGGCCATGTTGCCCTTTGACGCGATTGACGCCAATGGCGATGGCAAAATCACCGCAGACGAGATGCGCGCCCATGCCGATCAGCGTTTTGCGGCGATGGATACCAATGGGGACGGGGTTGTGGATGCGGAGGAGTTACAGGCGCATATGCTGGCCCGCGCCACAGAACGGATGCAAGAGCGCAGCGCGCGGATGATTGCCCGGCTGGACACGGATGGCGATGGCGCATTGTCCGCTGATGAAATGCGCGCCGGTGCGCAACGCGGCGACGATGGTGATGCGCGTTTCGAGCGGATGCTCAAGCGGTTTGACACCGATGGTGACGGTGCCATCTCCCGCGCGGAAATGGACGCGGCTCGCGCTGCTTGGGCAGAGCGTGGCCCGCATGGCGCGCATCAAATGCACAAGGCGCCCAAGGCCGACTGATCGCTGGTTAAGGTGCAAGGCCGGGGCGGTTTGGCAGGATCGTTCCGGCCTTTGCCCGCCTGTCAGGTTGCAGATCAGGTGATGACAATGAATTGCCCAAAGATCAGGGACAGGATAGGCCAAAAGGACGATGCAAATGCCTTTTGATGCCCAGTCAGATGCAGCAGATCACGTGCTGCTGCGCCGCTTTGCCAATGGCGATGCGGCGGCGGCGCGGGAATTGACGCGGCGGTTGACACCAAGGGTCTTTGCCCATGCGATGCGGCTGCTGGGGGACCGGGCCGAGGCGGAGGATGTCGCGCAAGAGGCGTTGTTGCGATTGTGGCGGATCGCCCCTGACTGGCGCGAGGGTGAGGCAAAGGTAACGACATGGCTGTACCGCGTGACGGCCAATCTGGCGACAGACCGTTTGCGTAAAGGGCGCGGCGTTGGGCTTGATACGGTGCCCGAGCCGGAGGATGGCGCGCCAAGCGCCGACGAGGGCTTGCAGGATGCAGCGCGGGCGCGGGCATTGCAGGCGGCGCTGGCCGCTCTGCCGGACCGGCAGCGGCAGGCGGTAGTGCTGCGCCATATCGAAGGTCTGGGCAATGCCGAAATTGCCGGGATCATGCAGATCAGCGCCGAGGCGGTCGAAAGTCTGACCGCCCGGGGCAAACGCGCATTGACACAGGCCCTGACAGGGCGTCGCGCAGAATTGGGGTATCAAGATGACTGATCGGCCAAACCGGCTGCAAGACCATGATGATCTGGAGGCGTTCTTTGGCGCAGCCCGGCGCGCGGCGCCTGTTGCGTCCGAGGCGTTGATGGGTCGCGTGCTGACCGATGCGCTGGCGGCACAAGAGGCCCAGTCTGCGCCAATAGCTGCACCTGAACAGATATTGCAGTCACTTCCAGAGCAGCGCTCAACCCGCCCCGGCCTGTGGGCGCAACTGCGCGATGCGCTGGGCGATACACTGGGCGGCTGGCCTGCCTTTGGTGGTCTGGCGATGGCTGGGGTGACCGGTCTGGCCATCGGGATTGCCGCGCCGGGCGGCGTGATGGACCTGACAGCGGCGGTGCTGGCGGGGGGCGGTGCCAATGACAGCTATCTGGTTGATCTGATGCCGGAACTGGAATTCGACATCGCCATGGATCTGAACGAGGGTTAACGATGACATTTCCACATGATCCCGCCTCTGAGCCACCTGTGCGCCGTGCCCCGCTGCGGGGCTGGGTCAAGGGCGTTCTGTTTGTTTCGTTGGCGTTGAACCTTGCTGTGGCGGGGCTGGCGCTGGGCGCGGTGCTGCGCCACGGTGACATGACCAACGGCCCCAGAGCGCGCGTTGATCAGATCGGCGGGCCTTATACAGCCGCTCTCAGCCGGGAGGATCGCCGCGGTATCTGGCGCGAAATGCGTGCGATGCACGGCGAAGGACGGCCAAGCCGGGCGCAGATCCGCGCCGAATTTGATGCTGTGGTCGATGCCCTGCGCGCCGATCCCTATGATCCGGCGCAGGTGCGCGCGATTGTCGAACGCCAGTTTCAGGCCGGGATGGAGCGGCAGCAGCTTGGGCAAAGCCTGCTTTTGGCGCGGATCGACACCATGACCCCGTCCGAGCGGGTGCAATTCGCGGACCGGCTGGCCGAGCGTCTGGAAAAGCGGCGCGATGATCGCACCCGCGATCGCCCGCCCGCGGCTGACTGAGGGTTTGCCGCGCGCCAGATTGCTGGGCCAGATTGCTGGGCTAGTTTGCTGGGCCAGACCGCTTTGCCAGACCGCTTGGCCAGTCACGCGGCGGGTTTGCTGAGCGTCACCTGATTGCGGCCACAGGCCTTGGCCCCGTAAAGGGCCTTATCGGCCTGTAGCAGTAATTGCTGCACCGGATCGGCGGCAATATCACAATCGGGGTCGATGACCCTTTCAGGCGGCTGACCGGAGTGGCCCATCGTCACCCCGATACTGACCGTCATGGATGTGCTTTGCCCTTTGCCCGGCAGAATAAAAGGGTCTTGCGCGATAATCCGGCACAAACGGCGCGCAGCGACCCGCGCCTCGGTCCGGTCAGTGTCAGGCAGGGCGATCAGAAACTCCTCTCCCCCGATCCGGGCCACCAGATCAACAGCCCGCAGGTTCGAGCGCAGGCGATGCGCCACTTCGACCAGAACCGCATCCCCCGCCGCATGGCCGAAACGGTCATTGATTGCCTTGAAATGATCCAGATCGGCCAGCATCACCGCAAATCGCCGCCCGCTGCGGCTGGCCTGTTCGGTCATTCTCGTAAGATGGGGCAGCGCGTAGCGGCGATTGTATAATCCGGTCAGCGGATCGGTCACGGCGGCGCGCAGCCCGT
>JBLRWJ010000168.1:0-5085 GCA_047921315.1 Rhodobacterales bacterium
ATGCGTGGCTGATGATGCTGTTTGCCTCTCTTGTCTGGATTATCCGGCGTCATCACGTATCTGCACTGGCGGCACGTGCGGCAGCGCCGGTTGGCGCGGTTATGACAGTGATCGCGCTGGCGACCGGGGCGATCTGGGGCCAACCGATGTGGGGCACATGGTGGGCATGGGACCCGCGGCTGACATCCTTCCTGATCCTGTTCCTGTTCTATCTGGGCTACATGGCGCTATGGGCCGCGATTGAAAATGACGATACCGCAGCTGATCTGACGGCGGTTTTGTGCCTTGTCGGGTCTGTTTTTGCCTTGCTGAGCCGATATGCGGTGAATTTCTGGAATCAGGGGCTGCATCAGGGGGCCTCTCTTTCGGTTGCTCCCGGCGAACGGATGTCGATGGTCTATAAATTGCCGCTCTATGTCAGCATGACCGGCTTTGCGCTGCTATTCGTCGCGTTGGTCTTTTTACGCACACAAACTGAAATCCGCGGCCGCCGTATGCGGGCGCTACTGGCACGGGAGAGGCTGGGATGATGCCCGATCTTGGAAAATACGCCGATGCGGTCCTGTCATCCTATGCTGTGTCTATCGCGCTGATCGTCGCGCTGGTGGCGGTCAGCGTGATGCGGGCACGCAAGGTGCGGGCGCAGTTGGACGATGTTGAACAAAGGAGCCGCCGCAATGGCTAAACTCTCGCCACTGATGCTGGCCCCTCCTTTGGTCTTTGCAGGCCTTGCCGCCATGTTCTGGTTCGGGATGGCGCGGGATGATCCGGATCAGCTTCCGACTGCATTGCAAGGCAGACAGGCCCCGGCCGTAAGCCTTGATGCCCTTGGACCAGATGCGCCCTTTACAGATGCAGATCTGCGTCAAGGTGATGTGACTTTGGTGAATTTCTGGGCCAGCTGGTGCGCGCCCTGCCGCGTGGAACATCCCAACCTTGAGGCGATGGCGGCAGACGGGCTGACCATTTTCGGCGTGAATTACAAAGACCAACCCGATAATGCGTTGGGTTTTCTGGCAGAGTTGGGCAACCCCTATGTCGCCATGGGGGCCGACGTTTCGGGGCGAATGGCCTTGAACTGGGGGCTTTACGGCGTGCCGGAAACCTATGTCATCGATGGTGAAGGCAAGATCGTTCTGCGCCATGCCGGCCCCATCACCCAACGTGTGATGGAAACTTCGATCAACCCGGCCATTGAACGCGCCCGCAGCGGTGGATCCTGACCTTGCCGTGAGTGCCAAGGAATTTTCAGAAAATTCCTTGAGAAAACTTTTCCGGAAAAGTTTTGGTCATCCCGTTGAGACTGAAAAAGGCCCCGGTGTTGTCCACCGGGGCCTTTGACTGTTGCGCGCTTTGTCAATCAGGCAGATTTCGCCAGGTTGCGCAGCACATAATGCAGCACACCGCCATTCTCGACATATTCTTTCTCGACCGCCGTATCGATCCGGCATTTCAGCGTGATCTCACGCGTTGTGCCATCTGCATAGGTGATCGTGCAGGGCACATCCGAGAGCGGCTTGAGGTCGCCTTCCAGCCCGGTGATCGACACGGTCTCTTCCCCGGTCAGCTCCAAGGATTTGCGCGTGTCGCCGCCGGTAAATTCAAACGGAATGACGCCCATGCCCACAAGGTTGGAGCGGTGGATACGTTCAAAGCTTTCCGCGATCACGGCCTTGACGCCCAGCAGCGCGGTTCCCTTGGCCGCCCAGTCACGGCTGGAGCCTGCGCCATATTCGATCCCGCCGAAAATCACCAAGGGCGTGCCGTTTTCCTGATAGGCCATAGATGCGTCGAAGATGGATGTCTGCGCGCCGTCCGGGCCTTTGGTATAGCCGCCCTCAACCCCGTCGAGCATCTCGTTCTTGATGCGGATATTGGCGAAGGTGCCGCGCATCATCACCTCGTGGTTGCCGCGCCGCGAGCCGTAGGAGTTGAATTCCCGCACCGGCACCTGACGGTCAATCAGGTATTTGCCTGCGGGCGTGCTGTCTTTGAACGATCCTGCCGGGCTGATATGGTCCGTTGTGATCATGTCACCCAGCAGCGCCAGAACGCGTGCCGCTTTGATGTCATGGATGGTGCCGGCCTCAGCGCCCATGCCGCGGAAATAGGGCGGATTTTGGATATAGGTCGAGGCAGCGGGCCAGTCATAGGTTTCGCTATCTGTGGTCTCGACCGCTTGCCACTTTTCATCGCCTTTGAAGACATCGGCATATTTCTTGATGAACGCCTCGCGCGTGACGCTGGTTTCCACCAGATCGGCGATCTCTTGTGTGGTTGGCCAGATATCCTTGAGATAGACGGGGTTGCCATCCTTGGAGGTGCCGATCGGGTCTTTGGTGATGTCGATATTCATGTCACCGGCAATGGCATAGGCCACAACAAGCGGCGGGCTGGCCAGATAGTTGGCGCGCACATCGGGGCTGATGCGGCCCTCGAAATTGCGGTTCCCCGACAGGACCGACACCGCGACCAGATCATTGTCATTGATCGCCTTGGAAATCTCGGGCTGCAACGGGCCGGAATTGCCGATGCAGGTGGTGCAGCCATAACCGACAAGGTTGAAGCCCAGCGCATCAAGGTCTTCCTGCAGATTGGCCGCTTCCAGATATTCCGATACGACCTGGCTGCCGGGGGCCAGCGATGTCTTGACCCATGGTTTGCGGGTCAGGCCCAGCGCACGGGCCTTGCGGGCAACCAGACCGGCCCCGATCATCACATAGGGGTTCGACGTGTTGGTGCAGGAGGTGATCGAGGCGATCACGACAGAGCCGTCATGCAGTTTGTAATCTTCGCCTTCGACCTGCGCAGTTGAAAAGCCGGTGATATTGCCGGGCACATGGTTGGGGCCGGGTTTGCCGCCCTCTTCGATCATGTCGGATTTCGCATCCTTGGGGGCGGCAGGCATCTTGCGCATCCCGCGGATATAGTCACCAAACACCTGAGCAGCCTCGGTCAGCGGCACGTGATCCTGCGGGCGTTTCGGGCCGGAGATCGCGGGAACAACCTCGCCCAGATCCAGATGCAGGGTCGAGGTATAGACCGGCGCGTAATCGTCACCGCGCCAGAAACCGTTTTCCTTTGCATAGGCTTCGACCAGCGCGATGCGGTCCTCGTCACGGCCGGTCTGACGCAGGTAGCGCAGCGTCTCGTTGTCGATCGGGAAAAAGCCGCAGGTGGCACCATATTCGGGGGCCATGTTGGCGATGGTGGCACGATCTGCCAGCGGCATGTTGTCCAGACCTTCGCCGTAGAATTCGACGAACTTGCCGACAACGCCGTGGGCGCGCAGCATCTGGACAACCTTGAGCACCAGATCGGTGGCGGTGACACCTTCCATCATCGCGCCGGTGATCTTGAAGCCGACCACTTCGGGGATCAGCATCGAGATCGGCTGACCCAGCATCGCGGCCTCCGCCTCGATCCCGCCAACGCCCCAGCCCAGAACGGCCAGACCATTGACCATGGTGGTGTGGCTATCCGTGCCCACCAGCGTGTCAGGATAGGCGACTGTATCGCCGTGCTGGTCTGTATCCGTCCAGACGGTCTGCGCCAGATATTCAAGGTTGACCTGATGGCAGATGCCGGTGCCCGGCGGCACAACGCGGAAATTGTTGAACGCCTTCTGGCCCCATTTCAGGAAGGTGTAACGCTCGATGTTGCGCTCATACTCCCGGTCCACATTCAGCTGGAAGGCGCGGGGATTGCCGAATTCGTCGATCATCACCGAATGGTCGATCACCAGATCAACGGGGTTCAGCGGGTTGATCTTTTGCGCGTCACCGCCCAGCGATTTGATCCCGTCGCGCATCGCGGCCAGATCGACCACGGCGGGCACGCCGGTGAAATCCTGCATCAGGACGCGGGCAGGGCGATAGGCGATCTCGCGCGGGTTTTGCCCGCCATTGTCGGCCCATGAGGCGAAGGCCTTGATGTCATCGACCGAAACGGTAAAGCCGCCATCCTCAAACCGCAGCATGTTTTCCAACACCACTTTCAGCGCGGCGGGCAGGCGCGAAAAATCACCCAGACCCGCAGCTTGCGCAGCCGGGATCGAGTAATAGGAAACACTCTGTCCGCCGACCGTGAGGGTCTTGCGGGTCTTGGCGTTGTCTTGTCCGACTGTGATGGGCATCTCTGGCCTCCCTCTGATCAGGAAATAAGGGGTATTGCTGCGCTGCTTTTGACCTATCGTGGGGTTTCGATCAAGGGGGGCAACGATAAAATGTATACCATTGCACACAAAAAAGAATGCAGCCTGGACACAGTTGATACCCTCTCTCGATTCCTTGATTGGTCATTTGGCGTTGCGGGGCCTAAAATAAAAACAGCTGATCTATGGAAAGAAAGAGTACAATGGGGCGTTTTCAGACTTGGTGCCTGGGTTGCCTGTCCGGGGGGATGATTGCGGCCGCAGGGTTTGCCACCGCAGAGACCCGTCCCGTCCTGGTGGAACTGTTCACCTCTCAAGGGTGTTCTTCCTGCCCGCCGGCAGATGCGTTCCTGCATGAACTCAGCGCGCGCGAGGATGTCATCGCCTTGGCCCTGCATGTGGACTATTGGGATTACATCGGCTGGAAAGACATCTTTGCAAAGCCGGCATTTACCAAGCGGCAGAAAGCCTATGCCAAGGCGGGCGGGCGGCGCGCGATCTATACGCCGCAAATGATCATTGCCGGGGTGGATCATGTGGTCGGCACCCATAAAGAAGATGCTGCAATCCTGATTGAGCGTCATGCACGGCGCGACACAGGCGTTGATCTGTCCGCAATGCGCGATCCATCCGGTATGGTGACGATCCGCGCCGAGCTTGGGGCCAACGCGTCTGATGGCCAGGCGGATGGGCCATTGGTGATCTATCTGGTCAGGTACAGCCCGCATGAGACCGTCGAAATCACCCGTGGCGAGAATGGCGGGCGCACGATCGGCTATACCAATGTGGTAACAGATTTGGCCGTGATCGGGGAATGGGACATGGCGGCCCCCCTTGTGATGCAAACCACCGTCACAGATGACGCGCCCGGCGTGGTGATCTTGCAGCACAAAAACACAGGCCCGGTGATGGCGGCGGCGCATCTGCGCTAG
>JBLRWJ010000169.1:0-5081 GCA_047921315.1 Rhodobacterales bacterium
GCAGGTCGGGATCGGGGAAATAGCGGTAATCATGCGCCTCTTCCTTGGAGCGCATGGAGCGGGTCTCGTTGCGGTCCGGATCATAGAGGCGGGTTTCCTGCACCACCGCGCCGCCCGCCTCGACGATGGCGATCTGGCGCTTGGCCTCAACCTCGATCGCCATTTGGATGAAACGCATGGAGTTCATGTTCTTGATCTCGCAGCGCGTACCAAGATGGCCAAAATCACCTGTGGCCTGATATTTCTCGTACTGGCCGGGCGCGCAGATCGAGACGTTCACATCAGCGCGCAGGTTTCCGTTTTGCATATTGCCATCGCAAGTGCCCAGATAGCGCAGAATCTGGCGCAGTTTGGTCACATAGGCGGCGGCCTCTTCGGGGCTGCGGATATCGGGGCGGCTGACAATCTCCATCAGCGCCACGCCGGTGCGGTTGAGGTCCACGAAGGACATGTTGGGGTCCATGTCATGGATCGATTTGCCCGCGTCCTGTTCGATATGGATACGCTCGACCCGGACCAGCCGGGCGATGCCGGGGGCCAGTTCCACCAGAATCTCGCCCTCGCCCACGATGGGGTGGTAAAGCTGGCTGATCTGATAGCCTTGCGGCAGGTCAGGGTAGAAATAGTTTTTGCGGTCAAAGGCAGACCACAGATTGATCTGCGCGTTCAGGCCCAGCCCGGTGCGCACCGCCTGTTCGACGCAGAATTCATTGATCACGGGCAACATGCCGGGCATGGCGGCATCGACAAAGGACACATTCGCATTGGGTTCATTGCCGAATTTGGTCGATGCGCCCGAAAAGAGTTTGGCGTTGGAGGATATCTGGGCATGCACCTCCATCCCGATCACCAGTTCCCAATCCTGTTTCGCGCCACTGATCACGCGGGGTTTCGGGGTCTCATAGGTCAGGTCAAGCATCGGTTTGGTCCTTTGTCTCGCTTATCTGGCGTTCTAGGACAGGGGAAGGGGCGGAGCAAGAGGGCAGCGCGCCCATGATGCGGGTCCGTGTGATGGGCAAAGAGGCGCCGTTGCGCATTGGTCAGGGAAAAGACAGGGTTTCGCGGCGGGGGTGATCTGTGCATTCTGCCAACATGTTCTTGCGTGTGATGCCCCTGCTGATCCTGATCTGGCTTGCCATATCGCCACTGGCCATGGCCCAAGCGGCGCGGGCGCAAGATGTCGTATCGGTTTCTGGCGTCAGCGTTGAAGCGCCTGATGCGTCCGCACCGCCCGTGATGTCCGCTATGCCAGTGATCCGGCCACGGGCAAGGTCGGATGTGGTGCCGCCGATGGCATGGGACCGGCAGGCGGGGGGCAGCATCTGGACGCGGGCGGCGCTGTCGGCTTTGCAGGGGCATGCCGGGGCGCTGGCCGAGATCGTGCCACGGGACATTGACCAATGGTGCCCGGCCTATCCCGGTGCCGATGCGGAACAGCGCCGTGCCTTCTGGGCGGCTTTTGCGTCCAGTCTGGCGCGGCATGAAAGCGGGCATCGCGCAGCCGCTGTGGGGGGGGGCGGGCTTTATCATGGATTATTGCAGATTCTGCCTGCCACGGCGGCCGGATATGGCTGCCGCGCGCGCAGTCCGGCGGCGTTGCAAAATGGCGCGGCGAACCTGTCTTGTGCCTTGCGGATCATGGCGCGCACGGTGCCGCGTGATGGTGTGATTGCGCAGACTTCGGGGCGCTGGGGCGGGGTGGCGGCGGATTGGGGCCCGCTGCGCAACGCCGAAAAACGCGGGCAAATGCAGGACTGGCTGCGGCGTCAAAGCTATTGCAAGCCGCTATCGGCGACCCGGCCAAGGGCGCGGCCAGACGGTTTGCGGCCATGAAGGGTTGCCGGATCAGAGCAGCGAGAACGGGTGCCGCTGGACGCTGATCCCCGCACGCGTCAGCGCGGCCTCAAGGTGGTCGGTGCGCGGCAGGCACTCCTGCGGCAGCCGGATGCGCCTGTCATCGGGCAGCACGATGGAGACCCGGTAGCTGAGGTCAAGGCGGCGGTCCAGACGGACGGCCTTGATCCGGCAAGGCGCGATGGTGTCGCGCTGCCGGCCGCTATACCACTGCAGGCTGTCTTGTGTCAGCGTCAGGCCCGAGGGGCGATCCGAGACCAGATCCCACAGCGCAGGCACCGTAAAAAGCGCAAGCCCCGCCACGATCCAGGGGGCGGCCTCCAGCCCGATCAGCAGCAGGGCCAGACAAGCCCAGACCGCGACCAGCGCCAGCACTGTCGCGCCGTTGCGCCCGCGGGCGTGATGGTCCAGCAAGGGCGGCGCTGCGCGATCGTCCGGCGGCATCAGGCAGCACGCGGGGATTGGATATTTAGGGCAAGAAGAAGCAGGGGGCGTCCTTTTTTGGGTTCCGGTATCATGCCATGTCAGGTGCCAAGAATGCGGCTGACCATTTCGGTCGTGTCCCGGCTGAGGTTCGGGGTTGCGAGGATGCGGGTGAGGGCGGCGCGGCTATGGGTTTGGCGATCGGGGTCATAGCGCGTCCATGTTTCGAAGGCGGCGCACATGCGGGCAGTGGTCTGGGGGGTGAGCGGATCAAGTTTGATCAGCCAGTCCGCCAAAGTGGCATAGCCCGCGCCCGAGGCGTGGTGAAAGCCTGCGGCATGCCCGGCCAGCGCGCCGAATATGGCGCGGAAGCGGTTGGGATTGCGGATGTTGAAATCGGGATGCGCGGTCAGTTCGCTGGCGCGCAGGGCGGCATCCTGCGGTGATGCATGGGCCACTTGCAGGGCAAACCATTTGTCCATCACCAGCCTGTCATGGCGCCATTGGTCATGAAAGGCGCGGCTTTCATCCTGCCCGATCTGGCGTGCCATCAGGCAGGACAGGGCCGTGAGTTGCTGGGTCATATTATCGGCGGCGGCGAATTGGGCGCGGGCGGTATCGCCCTTGTCCAGACGCGACAGTAGCGACAGCACCAGACCTTGCAGGTCACGTTTGCCTGCGGCGGTTGCATCGGGGCTATAGGGGCCGGGGACGGTCATATCCGCGTAAAGCCCCGCCAGCAGGTCAGCCATGTGCCTTGCCATCGCCTGACCCAGCCGGTCTGTGGCGTCATGGATCGCTTGTGGATCGGGGGTATGGCCTGTGTCATGCAGGCTTTGGGCGATATCATCCTGGCTGGGCGGGCGCAGGGCCAGCGCGCGGAAGGCCGGATCAAGGCTGTCATCGCGCAGAACGGCGCGCAGGGCGTCCAGATAGGCGGGATCTGCATCACCGCCGCTTTGGGCCATATGCATCAGGGTTTCGCGGCCAAGGGCGCGGCCCGCCTCCCATTTGTTGAACGGGTCTGTGTCATGGGCCAGCAGGAAGGCGCGTTCGCTATTGTCGCTGGCACGATCCAGAATAACGGGGGCGGAAAAGCCGCGCAGGATCGAGGGGACGGGTTTTGCGGCAAGGGTCTTGAAGCGGAAATTCTGCTCAAGTTCGGTCATTTCGAGCAGGGTGGTGGGCAGCACCTCATCGCCATTGGGCGACAGCAGGCCCACGGCAATCGGGATCACGCGGGGGGCTTTGTCAGGCTGGCCCGGTGTGGGCGGGGTGTGCTGTTTGACGTGCAGCGTATAGGTGCCATCGTGAAAGCTGTCGGTCACGCTGAGGCGCGGGGTGCCGGCATCGGTATACCAGCGTTTGAACTGGGACAGGTCGCGGCCTGTGACATCTTCGAACACCTGCAACCAGTCCTCGATCGTGACGGCCTGCCCGTCATGGCGGCGGACATATTCGGCGATGGCGGCAGCATAGGCTGCATCGCCCACCAATGTCTTGAGCATGCCGACCAGTTCCGCGCCTTTCTCATAGACGGTGGCGGTGTAGAAATTGTTGATCTCGACATAGCTGGAGGGGCGCACCGGGTGGGCGAGCGGGCCGTTATCCTCGCGGAACTGGCGGGCGCGCAGGGCGATCACATCGGCGATCCGCTTGACCGGGGCCGAGCGCATATCGGCGGTGAATTGCGCATCGCGGAACACGGTCAGCCCCTCCTTCAGGCAGAGCTGGAACCAGTCGCGGCAGGTGATACGGTTGCCTGTCCAGTTGTGGAAATATTCATGCGCGATGATCGCCTCGATGCGTTCGTAATTGGCATCTGTCGAGGTATCGGGCGAGGCCAGAACGCAGGAGGAGTTGAAGATGTTCAGCCCCTTATTCTCCATCGCGCCCATGTTGAAATCATCCACGGCGACGATGTTGAACACATCCAGATCATATTCCAGCCCGTAGACCTGTTCCTCCCACAGCATGGAGCGTTTCAGCGCGCCCATGCCATAGGCGCATTTATCCGCATCCCCCGGTCGCACCCAGATATTGAGGGCGACATCGCGGCCCGAGCGGGTGGTGAAGCTGTCAGCATGGTTGACCAGATCACCGGCCACGAGCGCAAACAGATAGGCGGGTTTGGGCCATGGGTCATGCCATTCGGCCCAGCCATCGCCCCGCGCCACCGGGTTGCCATTGGACAGCAGCACCGGCACATCGCCTTCGATGCGCACGGTAAAGACGGCCATCACATCGGGGCGGTCGGGGTAATAGGTGATCTTGCGAAAGCCTTCGGCCTCGCATTGGGTGCAATACATGCCGTTCGACAGGTAAAGCCCTTCGAGGGCGGTATTGGCGGCGGGGGCAATCTCGACCTCGGTCTCGAAGGTGAAGGGGGCATCGGGGACAGGGCATGTCAGGCCCTGCGGGGTGATCACAGGGGTGACGGGCGCGCCATCGATGCGGGCGCTGATCAGGGTGAGCTGTTCACCATGCAGGAAAAAGCCGCCTGCCGTGCTGTCTGGGCTATCGGGGCTGTCAGGATCGGGGCGGAACCGGATGCGGCTGATCACGCGGGTGCGGTCAGGGTGCAGGCGGAAGGTCAGATGCACCGCGTCGATCAGATAGCCGAAGGGCGCGTAGTCGGACAGGAATACGGGCTGGGGGCTGATATCTTTCATGGTGCTCCTCGGGGTGTTGTTTGCCAAAGGGTAGGGCGCGGCAGGCCCCTTCGCAATGGTGGTGATGGGGGCGGCGGCGGTTATGAGTATTTTTGGAACAATGAAGCACAGGGGCGCTTGTTTTTGGCCAGG
>JBLRWJ010000170.1:0-5004 GCA_047921315.1 Rhodobacterales bacterium
GGCAGGCGCTGCCCTCATCCTGGGGCCAGAACGGTGTCATGCAGAGGTCTTTATGCAGGGCTATTCGCGCGCGCGCAGCACTTGTGCAGGCCGTGCGGCCAGCGGGCGCCATGCAAAGGCAAGGCCAGAGAGCAACGTTGCCATGATGCCACCGAGGATGATGGCGATGGCCGATGGCCAGACGATTACAAAGCTGGTCTGCATCACAAAATGGCTGACAGCCCAGCCGCCCCCGATCCCCGCGATCAGCGCCACGCATCCGGCCGCTGCCCCCAGCAGGGCGGCACGCAGGGCAAAGCTGCGCAAGATCCGGCTGCGGCTGGCCCCCAGCGTTTTCAGCACGGCGGCTTCATAGGTGCGGGCACGCTCGCCTGCTGCTGCCGCGCCGATCAGGACCAGAAAGCCCGTCAAAAGCGTGGCGGCTGCACCATAGGATGTGGCGGCGGCCAGACCGGCCAACAGGCCAGAGACCTGATCAATGGCGTCACGCACGCGGATGGCGGTGATATTGGGGGCCGCCCCCGCCACATCACGCAGGATCTGCGCCTCGGCCTGTTCTTCGGCATAGACGGTGGCGATGAACGTATGCGGCGCACCCGCCAGCGCGTTTTCGTTCATCGCCAGCACAAACCCCATCGCGCCGGTGGAAAAATCCACCTCGCGCAAGCTGGTGATGGTGCCGGTAATGTCGCGGCCCAGAATGTTCATGGTGATCGTATCGCCCAGATCCACACCCATTTCGCGGGCTTCTTCCTCGGCAAAGCTGATCTGGGGCGGACCGTCATAGTCATCGGGCCACCATTCTCCAGCCAGAATGCGCGTGCCGGCGGGCATGGTGTTGGCATAGGTCACGGCACGGTCACCTGTCACAACCCAGTGATCGCCTGCCACATCGCGCGCGGGGCGGTCATTGATGCGGGTGATCACGCCGCGCAGCATCGGTGCGCTGTCAATGCGCGTTACGGCGGGGTCATTTTCCAGCCGGTCCAGAAAGCCGGGCATCTGGTCGCGCTGGATATCGACAAAGAAATACGATGGCGCAACGGCGGGCAGATCGCGGGCAATGGCGCTGCGCAGGTTCCCGTCAATCTGCCCCACAGCCGCCAGCACCGACAGGCCAAGGCCCAGCGACAGTACCACCGATGTGGCCCCGTCGCGCTGCCCGCCAATGGCCGCCAAAGCCCAGCGCAGCACCGGACGGCCCCGCGCCGCGCCGCGTAAGCGCCGTGTCAGCAGGCGGACGCCAAAGGCTGTCAGGGTCAGCAGCAGCAGCGCCCCCAGTATGCCGCCCGCTGTCCACAGGGTCAGCCTTGCGGCCCCGGAAAAGGCCATGGCGGTGCCGATCAATGCCGCCAGCAGAGAAAGGATCACCACCAGCATCCGCAGCGGTGGCAGAACGCGGCTGGAGGAAAGCGCATCGCGGAACAGGGTGGCGGCGCGCACCTCTTCGGTGCGCGACAGCGGCCATAGGGTAAAGATCAGCGCGGTCAGCGCGCCGTAAATCGCGGCCTCGAACAGGGGGGCGGGATGAATGGTAAAGACCGCAGGCACCGGCAGGCGCTGCTCCAGTATCGGGCCAAGGGCCAGTGGGATTGCGGCCCCAAGCACAAGCCCCATGGCGATGCCCAACAGGCTAAGCGCGCCGATCTGCAGGAAATAGGTCTGGAAAATCGTGGCGCGGTCCGCGCCCAATGTCCGCAGGGTTGCAATGACACTGGTTTTGCCCGCCAGATAGGCGCGTACCGCCGCCGATACGCCCACCCCGCCCACGGCAAGGCCGGACAGACCCACCAGAATCAGAAAAGCCCCCAGCCTTTCGACGAAACGCGCCACATTGGGCGCGCCATTGCGGCTGTCACGCCACCGCGCGCCCGCGCGCTCAAATTCGGCGCGCACCCGCGCCTCCAGTGCTGCCAGATCGCTGCCTTCGGGTAGTAACATCCGGTATTTGGAGGAATAGAGCGTGCCCTGCGTCAGCAATCCGGCATCTGCCAGTGCATCGGTCATCACAATGGTGCGCGGGCCAAGGCCAAAGCCTTCGGCGCCGCTGTCAGGCTCTCGCTGCAGGGCGGCCATCAGGCGAAACTCTTGCGTGCCAAGGCGGAACGTGTCGCCAATCGCCATGCCCATCCGGTCAATCAGGATTTGCTGCATCACCGCACCGGGCAGAGTGCCATCGCCCGCCAGTGCCTGATCCAGCGACATATCCGGCAACAGCTCGACCCGTCCGGTCAGGGGATAGGCCGCATCGACGGATTTGACCTGCGTCAGGCCGCGTTCCGCCGCGTCGCCCTCACCGGTGACCACCATCGAGCGGAAATCCGCGATCTCGGACACGGCCAGCGCGATACTGTCGATCCAGACGCGTTCCGCGTCTGTGGCAAAGCGGTAGGTCAGGTCTATCTCGGCGTCACCGCCCAGAATCGTGGCACCTTCGCGGGCCAGACCCGCCTCGATACTGGCGCGCACCGAACCGACAGCGGCAATCGCGGCCACACCCAGCGCCAGACAGGCCAGAAAGATGCGAAAGCCACCCAGACCGCCGCGCAATTCGCGTGCGGCAAAGCGGGCCGCGATACGCAGGCTCATTCCGCCGCCTCGGCGGATGATGCATCCTCGGTGTCGATGCGGCCATCGCGCAGCCGGATCACCCGGTCACAGCGGGCGGCCAGTTCATCGGAATGCGTGACCAGAACCAGTGTCGCGCCGTGCCTGTCGCGCAACCCGAATAGCAGATCAATGATCGCGGCCCCGTTTGTGCCATCCAGATTGCCTGTCGGCTCATCCGCCAGCAGGATATCGGGGCGCGGGGCCGATGCGCGCGCCAGCGCCACGCGCTGCTGTTCACCGCCTGACATCTGCGAGGGGTAGTGATCCGCACGGCTGGCCAGCCCCACCGCCTCAAGCTCGGCCCTTGCGCGATCAAAGGCATCGCGGTGCCCGGCCAGTTCCAGCGGCGTGGCCACATTTTCCAGCGCCGTCATCGTGGGAATGAGGTGGAAGGATTGGAACACAACCCCCATATGATCCCTGCGGAAGCGGGCCAACTGGTCCTCGGTCATATCGGTCAGGTCTTGACCCAGCGCCGTGATCCGGCCCCCTGTGGCGCGCTCCAGCCCGCCCATCAACATAAGGAGAGATGATTTGCCAGACCCCGACGGACCGACCAGCCCAAGGGTTTCGCCCTTCTGGACATCCAGCGAAATGCCGTGGAGGATGTCCACACGGCCTGCATTGCCATCAAGCGACAATGTCGCATCGTTCAGCGAGAATACCGGAGAGGTCATAGGGATGCGCCTGCTTTCTATTCGTTCAGTGTCATATGGTGCCTTGGCTGCATGGGGCAAGGTATGGCTGGCGTTTGTGGCTTTGTTGTTGGGGCTTGTGCTGCCTTTGCAGGCACAACAGGCCCGCAGCATCCCTTTGTCCATCGTGGCTTTTGGTGACAGTCTGACCCAAGGTTACGGGCTGATGGATGACGAAGGATTCGTGCCGCAATTGCGCGCATGGCTGGAGGCGCAGGGGCAGGCTGTGCGTGTGGTCAATGCGGGCGTGTCCGGCGATACCACGGCGGGGGGGCTGTCGCGGATCGAATGGACACTGACCTCGGATATCCATGGCATGATCCTGGCGCTGGGCGGCAATGACCTGTTGCGCGGGCTTGACCCGGCGCTGACAAGGGCAAATATCGCGGGGATATTGCAGGCGGCCAAGGCGGCGGATGTTCCGGTTCTGCTGGTCGGAATGGAGGCGCCGGGCAATTACGGCGCCGCGTTCAAAACCGCGTTCGAGGCGATCTGGCCGGAACTGGCGCAGGAGTATGACGCGCTTTATTTCAGCAATTTCTTTGATGGTCTGGGCGAAAGCGATCTGTCAGCCGCGCGCGCCTATTTCCAGTCTGATGGGATACATCCCAATGCCCAAGGCGTCAGCCTGATTGTTGATGCGATGGGGCCAGCCGTGCTGGACCTGATCGCCGCCGCCAAAGACACCAAAGCCGATATCAACTGACCGCATGGGATACGCAAAACGAGCCCCGCAACAGGGCTCGTTCTTTATCTTCAAATCTGCTGATCAGGCCAGCGAGATGTTCACAGCCGACTCGCGGCCATCGCGGCCCGGCTCGATATCAAAGCTGACCTTCTGGTTATCGGCAAGCCCGGTCAGGCCCGACCGCTCGACCGCTGAAATGTGAACAAAAACGTCCTTGCTGCCCCCATCGGGCGCAATGAAGCCGTAGCCTTTGGTTGTGTTGAACCATTTGACGGTGCCCGTGGCCATCCCGCGTCTCCTTGACAAATCTTGCTGCCCGCCCTGTGCGGCAGCCCGGCTAGTCAGTGCATAATCGAGGTACTGACCTGTGAAGGAGCAGGCTATTCGATAGTGTTAACGTCGCACAGATAATTATGTGAGGGGTCCAGAGTCGTTTCAAGAGGGAATCTGACCCCGTAAATCTGGCTTTGCCTGCTGATTTTGGCGATTTTTTGCCGAATTCCGCTTTTTTATGCTCTGCTGCGGTCATATATTGATAATGGAATGTTAATTTGGAAAGGATGCGGCCATGGCCGGGACACTCTTTGGAAAGCTGACATGCCTGCAATGTGGGCAGGTGAACCGCGTCCCGCAGGACAGGGTATCGGCAGGGCCGAAATGCGGCACCTGCGGCGCGCAATTGGTATCATCAAAGGTGGTCGAGGTTGATCTGGCCACGTTGAAAAAGGCGGCGCGCACGGATGATCTGCCCTTGGTGGTGGATTTTTGGGCACCGTGGTGTGGGCCATGCCGGACAATGGCACCAGAGTTTTCCAAGGCGGCCGCTGCGCTGTCCGGGCAGGCGCGGCTGGTCAAGCTGAACACCGAGGATCATCCGCGAGCCGGGGCGCAGTATAATATCCGCGGGATCCCCACAATGGCCGTTTTTGCGGGTGGCCGGGAACAAAAGCGGCAATCCGGCGCGATGCCTGCCGCGTCGATTGTGGATTGGATCAAGGGGGCTGTCTAAGA
>JBLRWJ010000171.1:0-4896 GCA_047921315.1 Rhodobacterales bacterium
TCTAAGACCTTTGGCCCAAAAACGCAACCAAACCGGGCTTAGCCTTGCTGCACCTCGGTCAGGCGCGCGGCGATTGCAACGCCGAGACAGGACAGCAAGGAGAATGCCAGCAGCAGCGGCGCGGGGCCAAAATGATCCGCCGCCAGCCCGAACAGACCGCCCGCCAGCAGGGCAAACCCGATCAATGTGTTGGACAAAGCGGTGTAGCGGGCGCGAAAATCATCCTCGGCCATATCGGTCAGGTGCAGCTTGCGGCCCGCGCGCACCCCTTCATAGGCGACCTGTGCCACAAAGATCGCCAGACCTGCGCCCCAGGCGCCCCCCAGCCCGCCAAAGACCTGACCGACAATCCCGATCACCCCCAATGCCAGCCCCGCCAGCGCGCCCGCCGCCATCAGGGTTTGGCGGCTTGAGCGGTCAGACAACCGCCCCCAGATATAAGAAGACAGGAACGCGGCCGCGGTCGAGGCCATCACCATCGGGCCCAACTGGTCCAAGGCGCTGTCCCCGCTGGCCGAGGACAGCATGATGATGAAAGGCGGGGCCAGCGCCGTGACCGTCAAAGCCGCACGCGCGGCGATGAAAATCTGCAACTGCGGATCATCGCGCAACGGACGAAACAGCGCCGCGACACCTTTGGCGCTGGTCGCCACCCCGCCGTTATGCGGCTCTTGCAGGCGCAAGAACAACAGCCCCGCGACAATGCAGGCAAGCCCGGCCAGCGCAACCGCCGCCGCCAGCACCGTGACCGTCACGGCAAAGACGCCCAGCGCCATCAGCAGACCAAAGCCGAAGGCCACAATCGCCCCCATGCCTGTGGCAAACCCCGTCACCGCACCGCGCCGCCCCTTGGCGATGGTGCGCGCCAGCACATCCTTATAGCTGACAGAGGCGGCAGACCGCGCCACCGCCAGCAGGCCCAGCAGCGCCAGAACCGCCCATCCGGCAGCGGCCCCTTCCAACGTCAAGACGCTGATCGCGATCCCGAGGGCGGCACAGCCTTGCAGGATCGCCGCCAAGGCCCACATGCGTTTGCGCTGGGTCATCCGCTCGACCCGTTTGGCAAGGGCAAGCTGCGGCAGCAGCGATCCCGCCTCGCGCACCGGCACCAGCGCGCCGATAAAAAACCCCGGCGCGCCAAGCGCGGATAACAGCCAGGACAGCACCAGTTTGGGATTGATCAGCCCGTCGGCGGTTTTGGTCAGAACCATCGACACCGTATGGATCAGGCCGTTGCGGGCCTCTTCTTCTGTCAAATCCGCAGGATCGGCATTGGTCAGGCGGGCAAAGCTGCGGGTCAACGGCATGGGTTTCGGCTTTCCTGTGGGCGGATCATTCAGTTAGCTAGGGCAATCGCCGATAGACCCAAGCCATATTGCCATCGTCAAGCGGCATCAGATCGCGGCGGTAACGCGCGCCCAGGCGTTCGTAGCGGTCCAGACGCAACAGCCCGTCAGCACTGACATCAAAGACCTTGCCCGGCAGGGCGGCACCCGGCTCTGGCCGCAAATCGCGCCCTTCGCGGCGCATATCCGGCAACGCCGCCGCCCTGGTCGGCGCATGGCGTCCGACAACCACCAAGCGCACAAGCGGATGGGTCAGTGTCGCATAGCCGAACACCGGATGCGGGCCATCGCCAAGACCCTCTTGCGCCATGATCATCGGGGCGGTGACGCGGGGCAGATGCACAGGCCACGCCACGATCATCACGCCGATCCCCGCAATCAGGGCCAGCCCGGCCAGCGCCACCCGATACAAACGCGTCATAAGATGACATCCGTTGCGGATGTGACGGCTGTTGCTATCGTGAAATACTGTCTCATATGCTACACAAGGAAAGCCGAATTAACCGAAAGTGCAAGCCCTTGACAAGTTTGAGTGACCTGCAAGCCCGTATTCCACTGGACAGGTTCTGGCCAATGCCGGTTGGGCACAAGGCCTGCGGGCAGCCGCGCCGCACCGGAATCGAGATCGAGTTTGCCAACCTGACCGAGGCAGAGGCCGCAAAGGTGGTGCATGAGCTGTGGGGCGGCACCATCTGCGCAGCAACCGCCCATGAGATCACCGTCAAGGATACCGAACTGGGCGATGTGCGGATCGAGTTGGACATGTTCCTGCGGGACAAGGCAGGCCATGCCGTAACCGATAAATTGCTGGACTGGTCCCGCGCAGTTGTCCCCGTCGAGATTGTGACAGACCCATTGACCCATGCGCAATTGCCGCGGGTCGAGGCCCTGATCACCGATCTGGTGGCAGCAGGCGCGGCGGGGTCGCAAGACGGGGTATTCTACGGATTCGGTCTGCATCTGAACCCCGAGATCACAGCCGAAACCGCCGCCGGCGTTCTGCCAGTGATCCGCGCCTATGGCCTGTTGGAAGACTGGTTGCGCGCCATTGATCCGGTTGATCCCTCACGGCGGCTGTTGCCTTTTGTCGATCCATGGCCGCGCAGCCTGCTGGATGCCCTGGCCGAGACTGCCGCGACTTGGGGGCTGGACGATCTGGCGCGCAGCTATGCCGCTCTTAGCCCGACGCGCAACCGTGGGCTTGATCTGTTGCCTTTGCTGGAACATCTGCGCCCCGATATCATGGCCGCAGGGATGGAGGCGGATAAGCTGAAGGGCGGGCGGCCCACCTATCATTACCGCCTGCCCGAGGCGCGGCTGGGCGCGGCGGGCTGGTCGCTGGCCTATGAATGGAACCGCTGGATTCTGGTAGAGCGTGTCGCGGCGGACCCTGCGCTGCTGGACAGGCTGGCGCAAGAATGGCGCGCGCATCGCGGCGCGCTGACCAGCCTGCGCGCCGATTGGGCAAAGACCGTGAACAAGGTTCTGGCGGCGGCGCAGATCTGGACATGAGGCCAGTTCCATGACGCCAGCCCGATGAGACCCTGTATCGGTGTGACCGTATCGCGGCGGACGGGCTGGCGCGTGTTTCCCGTGATTGCCCTCAATATCTGGATGGCAGGCGGGCGGGCGCGGCGCTGGGATTCCGGGCGCGCTGCCGATATGGACTTGGTTGACGGGCTGGTGGTGGGCGGCGGGGATGACATCTCGCCCATGCTCTATCAGGGGGAACTGGTGGCCGAAGCGCGGCTTGATCCTGACAGGGACGCGCTGGAGCGGCGGCTGGTTCTGGCCGCGCTGGCGGCAGGCAAGCCGGTTCTGGGAATATGCCGGGGGGCGCAGATGCTCAACATAGCGCTGGGCGGCAACCTGCATCAACGCGCCTATGACCACTACACCGACAGCCGCCAATACCGCACGATCTTGCCGCGCAAGACGGTATCGGTGCTGCAGGGCACCGGACTGGCCCGCATTTCAGGCACCGCACCGATGCGGGTGAATGCGTTG
This sequence comes from Rhodobacterales bacterium, assembly GCA_047921315.1. Classification (GTDB taxonomy): domain Bacteria; phylum Pseudomonadota; class Alphaproteobacteria; order Rhodobacterales; family Rhodobacteraceae; genus Seohaeicola. Next base: position 3,354 of record JBLRWJ010000171.1, read on the forward strand.
CATTCACAGGCGGTGGACCGGCTGGGCGACGGGCTGCGCGTGGCGGCCCGCGATGAGGGCGGTATGGTGCAGGCGATCGAAAGGGCCGCGCCACCCTTTGCGCTGGGTGTGCAGTGGCACCCCGAATACCTGATCTATGCACGCCGCCAGCGGGCATTGTTCCATGCGCTTGTCGCCGCTGCGCGGGCTCCGCGCTGATCCCCGCCCGCGCAGGCACACATGGACAGGCGCGACCAAAGCGATTACCCCTGCGCCTATGTTGAACATCATTCGCCATGATGGCCCCGCAGGCCCCACACCTTTGTTGATTGCGCATGGCCTTTACGGCTCGGCGCGCAACTGGGGCGTGATTGCCAAACGCCTGTCCAGTGACCGCGCCGTGATCGCCGTGGATATGCGCAATCATGGCCTCAGCCCTTGGTATGACAGCCACAGCTACGGCGATATGGCCGCTGATCTGGCCGCGGTGATCCGCGCACAGGGCGTCCCCATGGCGGTGCTGGGCCATTCGATGGGGGGCAAGGCCGCGATGATGCTGGCGCTGCATCACCCTGATCTGGTGGCCAATCTGATCGTGGGCGATATCGCGCCCGTCGCCTACGCGCATGACCAAACCCCCTATATCCGCGCGATGCAGGCGGTGGATCTGGCGCAGGTTGAGAAACGATCCGACGCCGAGGCGCAACTGGCCGCTTTGGTGGATGACCCCTCGCTGCCTGCGTTTTTTACCCAGTCGCTGGACCTGAAAGACCGGCGCTGGCGGCTGAACCTTGATATACTGGCCGATCAGATGCCCCATATCCTTGGCTTTCCTGCAGTGGATACGCAATTCACAGGGCCGACCCTGTTCTTGACCGGGGCCACATCACACTATGTGCAGCCTGCGCATCGTGACCGGATCAAAGGGCTGTTTCCCGCCGCCCGCTTTGCCAAAATCCCCGGTGCGGGGCATTGGCTGCACGCGGAAAAGCCGCGCGAATTCGAAGCGGCGGTGCGGGCTTGGCTGGCTGGATAAGCAATATCAGGGCCGGAACGGGACAAAACGGGGCATGCCGGATATGGCAAACCCCGTCTGTCTTCGGGGCGGCGGCGGCCCCAACGGGGACCCCTCCCTCGCACCGCCACCGTCCCACCTGCCCCGAAGGGCAGGATCTCGGTAAATCACAACCGCTGCGCTATCCGCGCTCAATCAGCGCGCGCGTCACCATCCACGTGACCGGAACGGCGGCCAAAAACCCAAGAGCGGCCGAGATCAGGACAGGATTGAGGGTGTCAAACCCCAAGACAAGGGCTGCGATCACACCAATGCCCGCCAGCGTCGAGCCGATAAAAAGATGAAGGATCCAACCCAGTCTCAACATGATGCGGCCCCTTGCAGTTATGCTGTGCCACGAATCTATGGCATTGCGCGGCAGGGCACCTTGATCTGTGTCATTCAGCGCGCAGCCGTGCCGTTTTCTGGCACCACAAGAAAGACCTCTGCATAATACGCACCATCGCCGATATCCCCCGCCCGGCGGCACCGCCGGGCAGCGCCTGCCTG
>JBLRWJ010000172.1:0-4846 GCA_047921315.1 Rhodobacterales bacterium
ACACGAAAAACTGGTGGACAATGACCAGCGATGCAAGCTCAACCAGAAAGAGAGCAATGATTACCAAACCACGATGCGGCATCAGCGCGCGCTGCTTGTCCTTTTGCCGGGGTGCTGATTGTTGCATGCGCGACTTTCGATTGTTGCAAGGGCCTGTCTGGTCCCCCGGCTATGCGGCGTTTGCCCCCGATATTCAAGTTTACATGGTTCAGAATAGGGCACAGCCCCTTAAATCATCAAGGATCAGCGCGCGGGGCGGCAGAATTGTTACATCAAATCTGCGATACATTATCCATAAAGGTTTTTTCCAGAACGGGCGCATAACGCTTTGCGCTATCTGTCGGAAGCTGGCCGCTATGCAGCAAGATCCATTCAAGAAAGCTCAACTCCTGACGGTTGGTGACGTGATCATAGGTCTTGTTCATCTCGCGGCGCGTATAGGTCTGGGATTTCACCCAATAAAAATCGGTTGTGCCGTAATCTGCGACACAGAAATGATCACGATAGGCGCGCCATGAATCCGCGATTGTCCAATCCAGTTTGCGGCCCATACGCATCAGGAAATGGCTGGCCAGATAGGATTCTGCCACCGCCTCCTGGCTGAGCGCGCCGATTGCGTTTGTCAGATAGACCTGTTCGCGGTCTGACGGCCACCGCTTGACCAGATCACTATCCTGCAAGGGGGGCGTCCAATAGGCCAGCATATCCTGCGCGGTGCCGAATACGGTCTGGTCTGTCAGGTGATAGGGCGCGAATTTCAAAGAACCGTGGCCAACACCGATGATGCGCTTGCTTTGCGCGGTGGCCCCCAGATCAGGGCCGGTGATGGGGAATGTGTCGGCCAGACCGATCAGAAAGGGGATCACATTCGGCTCATAGAGGCGCTGATCGGTGCGGGTTTTCATGATCCAGCTTGCACCTTGCGCCACAGCATGGCGCACGCCCGCGCCTGCACTGACGATCTGCATGTTGATATTGAACAGCCCCGGCACCGCGGGTTTATCGCTTTGCACGACCTGCACACCCAGATCAGCGATCCGTGCCAGAATGGCGGCGTTCTCATCCTTCCATGTGGACAGGATCAACTGTGCCTGCGGCATGTTGCGCCGATACAGGCGCAGCGTTTCAAGGGTGAAATCATCCTGCGTGGCGACCGGGCCTTGCATCACAATGGCGCATCCGGCGCTGGTGCAATCAGGCTCTGGCCATGTGCCGATCTGGGCCAGCCGCTTGGGGCGCCTGTGGAAAGTGGTGAAGTAATCACCGCCCGTATTCTCTGTATTGGCGACCCATCGCAGCAGCCTGTTGGCCAAGCGGCTGCGCAAACTGTCTTTTGGTGGCAGGCTCATTCCTGCACCTGTGCTGTGGCGCTGTGGCGCTGCACCACCTGCCGTGACAGATCAGTGGCCAGAAAGGCGTCAAGATCGGCAGGGGTGCCGATCCCGTGCATGCCCTGACCGACCGAGCCGATGCTGAAACATTCGATCCGGTCCCCTTCATCGATCAGCATGTCATAGGCGGGGGCGACGTAGAATTCTCCGTTAACCCTGTTATCGGCCGCGATCATCGCATCGGCGGCGCGCAGGAAATCGCGGCCTTTGGCAAAGTTGTAGATGCCGACAGTCGCCTCATGCGAGACAACCTCTTTTTCAACAACCTGCATGACGCGGCCTTCATCGTTGCGGCGCACGAAAGACCATTTGGCATCATCGGCCCACATGGTCATGATCAGCCCTTGGGCATCACCCATCGCCCGCAGATAGGCGTTGATATCGGCATCAATATATTGATCACAATTGGCAATCATCAACGGATCATCATTGTCGATCAGGTCGCGGGCGAGCAGCACCGTGCAGGCTGCCCCTTCGGTTATCCCGTCAACATGCGTGATCGTGCAACCCGGCGCCCAAGCCTGCAATTTGGCGGCAAGGCCATATGTTGTGTCATGCGCGCGCTGGATCAGGAAATGAAAGCGATGCGCGCTGTCAGGCCGCAGATTGGCGATGACCAGTTCAATCATCGGCATGCCATGGACCGGAATCAGGGGTTTTGGCAGGCTGTAACCCGCATCAACAAAGCGTTGCCCGCGCCCTGCCATCGGCACCACGATATTCAACATTCGTATTTGTCTCCTGCCACGCTTGGTGTCTTGACGACCACGGTTGTCACCGCGGTCAGGGCTTCGAAATCAGTGTCTTGTCCGGGTTCGATACGGACAATATCGCCGGCGTTCAGAATGGTGTCATTCATCCGCGCGCTGCCTGACAGGATCAGCGTGACCTCTGTTGCCACCTTGTGCAGATGGCGCGGCTCCAGCGTGCCTGCCGCATAGGTTTTAACGGCAACTTCCGCCTGATCGCTGTGCAGAACAGTGGGTGAAAAATCTCCGACGAACCAGCCTTTGGTCATATCCGACAGTTTGAAAACCTGCATCGCTGACAGCTTATCCTTTCATTTTCAACATGTTCTCATATTCTTCAACGGATTGCGGCGTTGCAAGCGAGATGTAGTTGGACCTGTCGATACGTTCGACCCCGACCCGCATTTGCGACAACACCAGTTCATTGAAGCTGGGGCAGATAAAGAAACCGCCATTCACGCTGGCACCTTTGCGGATCATCTTCTGGGCCGCCTCGACAAAGAAACGGCCCTGACGGAAATAATACAGCCCCGCCGTGGCGTTACGGCTGATGGGGCGCTTTTCAGCGGCTTCGATCACCAGATCATTCTCGTCGGTTTTCACAAAGGACCAGCGCGGGTGCACGCTGTCAAATACCGCCGTGGCGGCATCCAGTGAGCGGGCGCGGAATTTGCCGATCATCTCGGGCAGATCGAAATCAAGGATCTGGTCCGCATTGGCGATCAGCAATTCCTCGTCATTGTCGATATGGGCAATCGCCAAAAGTGCTGTGCAGGCCGCGCCTGCGGTGTCACCATCCATGCGCAGAACCTCGGCGCCGGGGTTCAGCAGGTGCAGCACCTCGCGCAGATAAAAGCGCAGATCGTCATCTTTGCGGATGACAAAGATCTTGCGCGCATCGCTGAGCGGCTTGAACGGGTCCAGCGCATGTTCCACCAAGGGGCGGCCTGCAATCTCGATCAGGGGTTTGGCGTAGACATAGCCCTGTTTGCGAAAGTTCTCATCGCTTCCGCCCATGGGAATCAGAATGTTCATACTGTTGACTCCTCTGCGTGACGAATGGCCTGAAGCAATCTGTCCAGTTGCACATCCAACACATTCTGCACCACCAAAAGACGGCAACCTGCGGCCTCGGCTGCTTTGATACCGTTGGGGTTGTCTTCAACAACAAGGCAATTTTTGGGGGCAACACCCAATTCCGCCGCCGCCTTAAGATAGATATCCGGGTGCGGCTTTGGTTTGCTGACATCCTCGTTGCTGACCATAATATCAAGATATTGCCTGAGATTGCTTTTCTCCATCATCAGTTCCACGGATGACCTGATGGAATTTGACCCCAGCCCCAATTTGTAACCCCGCGCCTTGAGATTCGAGAGCGCGTATTCATGCACGAACATGGGTTTGCATTTCAGATGCACCTGATCGACAGTATATTGCTGTTTCAGATCGCTGAGGAACCCGTGCAATTCACGCGGCAGCCCGCGTTCGGCGGACAGCATTTCAAGTTTCTTGCGGGTTGGCAGACCGTCAAATGTTGTCAGGTGATCCGCCCTTGAGATGGTATAGCCGAAATATTCCAACGCGCGGTTGAGCGCCTCGTAATGCCATTCTTTCGCGTCGATCAGAACGCCGTCCATGTCGAAAACGACCGCTTCAATGGTCATGACCAAAATACTCCTTTGCGGCCAGAGGATGATCTGTGCAGATCAACAACTCCGGTGTGGACAATAGATCGGGGTCAGCGGCGAGCCTGTCCCAGACGGGCAGATGGGGGCGCCCGTGCAGGTCTGGCGATACGATGCAGACACGCTTTGCGGCATCCAGATGGCGGCGGATGGTTTCAGTTGTCCACCAGTCGGATGCGAAACCATCCAGCCAAATGCCTGAACAGCGGTCAAAAAGGGGCGGTTCGGGTTCAACATCGCTATGGCGCGTGAAAACCGGAACATCGGTGTTAAGCCAGTGCAGCATGTCCGGAACGGCCATGTCAAACACAAACGCATCACGCGGTGCGACAGCCTCCAGCAGCGGCACCAGCATTTTTTGCAGCCCATCGGCCTTGATATTCAACGCCAGCGGCAGATTGGGATCATGATCGTGATGCAGGCGCAAGAACGCCTCGGCTGTCATGGCGCCGTCTTGCGGCGGATCATGCGCGATGACCGGAACGCCATTCAGATCACGGATATCTGTTTCGGTGCCAAAGCCCGTTTCAAAAGACCGGATAAAAGAGATGCGGGTGTTTTTTTCGGCGTTGGAATGCCAGAAACCGCGATGGCTGAGTATTATCATGATGATCTACAAGTTGTTTCAATTGACGGACAATGGCGGCAGACATAGGCGCAACTAAGGTCAATTCATGGAGTTTTGCAAATTCTTTGTTGGATTTACAGCATGAGGGCATCCCGCAGGCCCTGCCTGTGAAACGGTTGATTTTATGGCGCTTTCACATTCTTTGCCTGCCGCGGGGCGGGGCGATACCAAAAGACGAATCATGCATTGTGCCGCTGTTGATTGGCCCCGTATCCATGACAAAAAAGCAGACCTGCCCTGATTGTGTTCATTGGCTGGAGGCAAGCAAGAATAATGGCCCGGCAATGGCACTGTTGGTAGCGGCAAGAGGATGGATTGTGTTAGGTCTTGGCCATGTTCCGAGTTGTCCGAGGCCTGAAATCACGCAGGCCGGGTTGTGTAATCGTGGCGGTC
>JBLRWJ010000173.1:0-4846 GCA_047921315.1 Rhodobacterales bacterium
GGCAGGCGCTGCCCTCATCCTGGGGCCGGAACGGTGTCATGCAGAGGTCTTTTTAAAAATAAGGAAAAGTGATACCTCTCAAGGTGAGTGTGGCTGGTTTGCAACAATTCATAGATTGCTCGGGGTGCCGGATCGCGGCGGTGCGGCCCAGAATATTCTGCGACCGGCGCAGTTGTTCGCACACGCTTTCCAGCTCGCTTTCGATGGTTTGCAATTGTGTCAGGGCATTGCGCCTCGAATGTCGCGCGCATTTCCGTGAGTTGCGCAATCTCGGCTTCCAACCGTCCGATCTGGCTATCAGCCTCGAACATGGCGCGGCGCAGGCCAAGAGCCTCGCTGCGGCGTGACAGGACACGCTCCCCCGGCGTGGATTTGGACTCCAGTTCTTCGGCAAGCAGGTCCATCTGGTTGCGGGTGGATTGCAACTGGATGCGATAGCCATTCACCCGGATGCCAGGCGCCTCAAGATTGCTGCTGATCACACTGATATCATTGCCAACCATGGCGCTGGAGGCCTGAAAGGCCAGTTGATCCAGATGTTGCTGTTCGGTCATCAGCCGGGCTTGCGTTGCCTCAAGCCGGATGCGGCGCAGGGATAATCGCGCTTGGGGGCAGCGCCAAGCTACGGTCCAGCGTCAGCAGGGTCTGGCCCTCGGCCATCTGGTCACGGTGCCCGGAACAGCGCGATGCCACCATTGGCCAGCAGGCCTTGACTGGAAAGTACCGGATTTCAGCACCCTGTGTCGCCGCCAGAAGACGCCCAGCCTCGCCATCCCCTATCGCGGGGGGGACGGGTCCTTTGCACCTGCTGATCGATGCGACAGGCATCCCGGCAGCGCGGATCAGCGGAACCGGGCCACCAACGGGGCCAGCGCCACCCGCGCTTTCAGCATGGCCGCGACCAGATAGATCCCGGCAATCTTGCGATGCAGGAACAGGGTTTTGGCAGGCGGCACATGCGCCAGATCACGGTCGCGGCCCAGTGCCACGCCCATGTCGCGCAGCCGCGTGACCAGATCTGATGCACCAAAATCAAACGGCTCTGTCTGGCGCAGCGGGGTCATGGCGGTGTCGAACATGGCCATGATCAGATCGCGGTGATGCGGCGCTGTTGTGCTGTCGAAATAGCCGATCTGCAGCATCGCGGCCTGTGTTGCGGCTGGGTCGCTGTCAAGGGCGGCGTGCAGCAGGCGGCGGAATTGGCCTGACAGTTCAGGGCTGATCGGCATCACGGCACCGAAATCCAGCAGAACAATCCGGCCTGTCTTCGGGTCATAGCGATAGTTTGCAAGGTTAGGATCGGTTTGCATCATGTTGAATTCAAACAGCTCTCGCAGGACCAGCGTGATCAATTGAGTGGCGACCTGATCGCGCAGGGCCTGCGGGGCTGTGGTCAGCCCCTCCAGCGGATCGCTTTGCAGATAGGTCATGGCCAGCACGCGTGATGTGCTCAGATCGCTGTGCAGGGCGGGCAGGCTGAAATCTGTGCTGTCTGACAATAGCGTGCGGAACGCGGCCAGATTCGCGGCCTCGGCGGTATAATCGGCCTCTTGGTGGAGCTGTTGGCGCGCATCGGCCAGAATCGGGGCAATATCCATGCCGCGTGGCAACATGCCTGACACCCGCAGGACCGTGGCGATATTGTCGATATCGCTGTCGATACTGTCGCGCACCGCGGGGTATTGCACCTTGATCGCCAGATCGCGGCCATCGGCCATCTGCGCACGGTGCACCTGCCCGATCGAGGCGGCGGCAAAGGGGCGCACGTCAAAGCGGGTGAAGCGCCGCCGCCAGTCCGGCCCCCATTGCGTATTCAGCACATCGCGCAGTTGTGCGGGCGGCATGTGGCGCGCCTCGTCACGCAGGGCGGCCATGATCGCTGTCATCTCGGGCGGCAGCACAAAGCCGGGGTCCATCGATAGCATCTGGCCCAGCTTCATCGCCGCCCCGCGCATCAGGCGCAGATCGCGGGTGACGCGGCGCGCGGACATGGGGGTCATCACCATATCCTGCAGGCTGGGGCGTTTGCCCTGCGCCAGATGCCGCAGCCCCGTCACCGCCATATCCCCCACAAGGCCAGAGGTCATGCCACCAAGGCGCAACATCCGCCCCAAGCGCCCATCCGGCACCGGGGCCGCGTCCTGATCATCCTTGCGATATGCCATGCGCTGCCTTGCCCTGTGGTTCCGGCAGTTGAACATGGGGCGGTTTCGGCCTGTGGCCAGTCCGATGCGCTGAGAAAGACAACAGCCGCCGCGACGATTCGGTGATTGAAATCCTGTCGCCTTGGCCCATGTGATGCGTCCCGGACCACGTGCAGGCACCGTGCCCGCGCGCTGTGCCAGAGCAAGAGCAGGAAAACTGGAAGATCAATGAGCCAAAAGATTGTCATTATCGGGGCTGGCATGGCCGGTCTGGCCTGTGCGCGGCGTCTGGCCAGCGCGGGATTGACGCCCGTCATCCTCGACAAGGGGCGCGGAATCGGCGGGCGGATGGCGACGCGGCGTGTGGTGGTTGCAGGCCAAGAGATACGCTTTGATCACGGCGCGCAGTATATCAAGGCGCAAGATCAGGGGTTTGTTTCCGCACTGGAAACAGTGCCTGAGGCCGTTGCGCAGTGGCAGATTACGCCGGATAAACAACGCGTTGTGGGTGTGCCCGGCATGTCCGGGCTGGCGCGGGCCTTGGGGGCGGGGCTGGATATCCGCCAGAATGTTGAGGTGAGCCGCATTGCGCATGGCGCAACGGGCTGGCAGCTTGAAACGGGTGCGGGCCCGATGACCGCGCGGCATCTGGTGCTGACCATCCCCGCGCCCCAGGCGCATGCGTTGATGGCGGCCTCTGGTGGCTGCGACGATGATCTGGCGCGTGATCTGGCCCGCCCCCGGATGGAGCCGTGCCTGACCCTGATGGCGGCCTTTGCGCCGGATATGCCACGCCCCTTGGTGACCCGCCGATCAGCGGCAGATGATCTGGCGTGGATCGCGCAGGACAGCGCCAAACCGGGCCGTACGGGCGGGGCTGTGACCTGGGTGGCGCAGGCCAGCCCGGAATGGAGCATGCGGTATCTGGTCCTGGATCAGGACAGGATTGCCGCGTTGATGCTGCCCTTGCTGGCGGGCGTGTTGGGCTGCGCGCCTGAGGCCGCGTTATACGCCTCGGCCCATCGCTGGCGCTATGCGCGCACGGCCACGCCTTTGGGTCAGCCGTTTTTGCACCGCGCAGCACAGGCGGTGCATCTGGGCGGCGATTGGTGCCTTGGTGCGCGTGTGCAGGACGCATGGGCCAGCGGTGACGCGATCGCGCGCGACATTCTGGAGGCGCGCCATGTGGCATGATCCGCGTATCGCGGGCCTGACGCGGCTGGTTGCGGCGGCGCGGCGCCCGCCGCCGGGGGCGGGGCGGATCATGCTGGCCCTGACCATGGGCGCGCTGTGCCATCTTGTGTTTGCGGCGGCTGTGCTGGCGATGATCGTGGCGATGTTCTTTGGGCTGAGCGAAAGTTTCGGGCAGGTGCCATGGCCATGGGCCGCGCTGGTGAATGCGGCGCTGATGGTGCAGTTTCCCTTGGCACATTCGCTATTGCTGACTGGTGCGGGGGGGCGCTTGCTGACCCGGCTGATCCCCGGCCCGCATGGTGCGGTGCTGGCGACCACGACTTATGCCTTGATCGCCTCGCTGCAATTGCTGGCGCTTTTCACGCTCTGGACTCCGTCTGGCATCATCTGGTGGCGCGCCGAGGGGGCCGCCTTCTGGGCGATCTGCACCGCCTATGCGGCGGCGTGGCTGTTGCTGATCAAGGCCAGTTTCGATGCCGGCGCCGAAGTGCAATCAGGCGCGCTGGGCTGGATGTCTCTGCTGGCGCGCATGACGCCGCGCTTTCCCGATATGCCGGTGCTGGGCACTTTCCGGCTGATCCGGCAGCCGATCTATGTGGCCTTCGCGTTGACGCTGTGGACCGTGCCGGTCTGGACACCGGATCAACTGGCGCTGGCGCTTGGCTTTACCGCCTATTGCCTGCTGGCCCCGCGCCTGAAAGAGCGCCGCTTTGCTGCCCGCTACGGCGCGCGTTTTGCGGCCTACCGCGCGCAGGTGCCTTATGTTTTGCCAAGGATTTCGCGCCATGACACGCAATGACACGCCCCGCAATGATCTGACGATCTATGACAAGGTGGCGGATCAATGGTGGTCGGATGATATCCGCTGGGTGCGGACACTGAAAAACCTTGTGCCGGGGCGGCTGTCCTGGTTCGATCGCCAGATTGACTGGCAGGGCAAGGCGGTGCTGGATCTGGGCTGCGCGGGCGGGTTCATGGCCGAGGCGCTGGCCACCCGGGGCGCAACCGTCACCGGCATAGACCCCGCTGCCGCCGCGATTGCCGCCGCCCGCGCCCATGCAGGCCAAGCTGGGTATGCCATCACCTATGATGTGGGTGTGGGTGAGGCGCTGCCCTATGCGGACAGCGCCTATGACGCGGTGGTCTGTGTGGATGTGTTGGAACATGTCAGCGATCTGACGCAGGTTCTGGCCGAGGTGGCGCGCGTGCTGCGCCCCGGCGGGCTGTTTTTGTTCGACACGATCAACCGCAACCCGCTGGCGCGCCTTGCGACGATCACGATGGCCGAGGATGTCTTGCGCCTGTTGCCGCGTGGAACCCATGATCCGGCGCTGTTCATCACCCCGGCAGAATTGCGCGCAGGGCTGGGCAGGGCAGGGCTTGTGGCGGGGCGATTCACCGGGCTGGGGCCAAGGGGCATCAACCGGCGCGGCGATCTGACATTCGGGCAACTCCCCTTGACGGCGATCTTGTATATGGGGATGGCCCGAAAACCGCTGCTGATCTAG
>JBLRWJ010000174.1:0-4823 GCA_047921315.1 Rhodobacterales bacterium
TGCGCAGATTGAGGGCTGGTATGATGACCGCGCAGGCGTGCAGCGCGGCTTTATCCGGGGCTTGGCGCTGGCGGCTGTGCTGACCGCCGCTGGCATTGCGTGGTTTTTGCGCGCCAGCCTGCGCCGCAACAGCCTTGCAGTGCTCGGCGTTGCCTTTGTGCTGGGCTTTGTGGTGATCCGCGCGGTGGGCTTTCACGATGTGGACAACCTGATCAATACGCAGGTGATGAGCCTGCGTGTGAACTGGATTCTGGAACTGTCAGGCCTGATCCTGATCCTGCTGGCCGCCCTGCCCCGTGTCAAACGCGCCTTGGCGTCATGATCCGGCTCATAATCCGGCAAGCCGCAGCCTGACCCGCCACAGCGAATCATACCGCCCCACCCCGATCCGTGGGAGGGCAAACATATCGCTGCCCGGTTGGGCCAGCCCGTTATCCAGCGCCACCGCCGAGGTAAACCCCATCTCTTGCGTCATGGCGCGCAAGGCCGGAGTGTGATTGCCATTCGGATAGGCAAAATGATGGATCGGCTGGCCCGTCCAGCCCTGCAACAGCTGTCTTGAGGTCTGGATACTCTCGCGCGCCTGTTCCGGCGGGATCTGGTCCAACAGGTTGTGGCAATGGCTATGCGCCCCGATCACCACATCGGGCAGCGCGGCCAAAGCCTGCAGTTGCGCCACCGTCATCGGCCCCAGAACCCTATCATGATCGGGAACCTGTGCCAGTATCTGCGCCACACAGGTCTGGCGCTGGTCAGGGGCCAGCGTCTTGAGCGCCTCCAGCAGCGCGCCAAGCACTTGCCAGCGCGCAGCCCCGCCTTGCGCCTCAAACCGCCATGTCCCCAGATCATCCAGCACCAGTGTTACCGCTTGCGGCGCTTGCAGCGCATTCATCACGCGGTCAAACCAATAGGGCGCGCCGCTCTTGATCTGGGCGGTGGCGATGTAAATTGTCACCGGCACAGGCCGTTCCCGCAAAACCGGAATCAGATGGGTGAACAGCCCAATATCCCCATCATCAAAGGTGATCACCGCCAAGGGCTTGCCCCCTGCCCTGTCAGCCTGCGCCATAGGGGACAGGGCGCTGTCCATATCCACGATCCGGTAATGCCGCTCCAGCAGATCCAACTGCGCCCGAAAATCGCGCAGGCGCAGCGCGGTCCATGCATCAGGCCCACCCTGATCCGCGCCAAGCGTATGATAACACAGCACAGTGACCGTGCCCTCGGGCACCGCCCGCATCCGGCGCAACAGCGGTAGCGGCGCAGTGGATGCAACCCGCCCGATCACGCTACGCAAACCGGCCATGATCAGCCTTGCCCCTGTTCCGGCATGGCGAACAGGCCTTTCAGCTTGCCCGCCTCTGTCATGATGCTGTGGCGCGCCGATACGCGGGCAAAGGCCGCATCGCGCATCGCCTGCATCTTGTCATCCGGCAAGGCGATACTGTCCGCCATCGCTTGCGCCAGTTCATCAACGGTGCCCGCCGGCACCAGCCAGCCGTTTTCCCCCGGTATCACCAGTTCCGGTATCCCCGCCACAAAGGTCGAGATGACAACGCGCCGTTGCGCCATCGCCTCCATGATCACCACGGGCAGACCTTCGATAAAACTGGGCTGCACAAGGGCATGGCAGCCCTGCAATTCCGCCTGCACCTGTTCCGAATTGATCCAGCCGGTGATCCGCACCGCATCGCCCAGCCCCAGCGCCGCGATTCGCGCCGCGATCATGGCGCGCAAATCGCCATCGCCTGCCAGCACCAGCGATGCCGCGGGATGATCTTTGCGCAGCTTGGCAAAAGCCTCCAGCAACACCAGATGCCCTTTTTCACCACTCAGGCGGCCAATGCATAAAAACACCGGCGCCGCAGGCCGCTTGGCGGCTGCGCCCTGACCGGCAAATGCGGTATCAGGCAGGCCACAATGCACCACCTTGATCTTGTCCCAAAGCGGCGGCGCAACATGGCGCATCAGCTGGCTGCGGGTATAGGCGCTGATCGCCACCGCAAAGGATGCCCCCGCGATCTTGGTATCAAAGGCCAGACGCGGCGCATTGTCGGCCTCATCCATCCCATGCACCGTAAAACTATACTTTGGGCCACCCATGATCCGCACCAAAAGGGCAATTTCCGCCGGATTAGTGCCGAAATGCGCATGCAGATGCGCCACCGGGCTCCGGTCCAGATGGTCCATGATCCGGCAGGCATGGGCGACATAGACCAGATGATAGGGCCAAGGCCGCATCCCGCCGCGTGACATTGCCAGCGCCGCCTTGATCGCGCGCCAAACCGGCCCCGGATGCCGCCAGAACCGGCGCAGCGCCCCCGCAAACAGGTTCAGAACCCCGTTTTTCAACGTATAGGTGGTGCGGTCCCGTTCCTTCAGGTCCACAGGGTCCACCGCGTCCCCATCCCAACCGCGCAGGGCAAAGCGTTCCACCGTCACGCCCTGCGCCTCCAGCGCCAGAATCTCGCGCCGGATAAAGGTGTGGCTCACCTTGGGATATTGGTTCACCAGATAGGCCACGCGCATAGTCTGCATCATCCGCCCCTATGTCCCGGCCTGCCGGCCATAGATATCCTCATAGCGGATGATATCATCCTCTCCGACATAGGCGCCTGTCTGCACCTCGATCATCACCATGGGCAGCTTGCCGGGGTTTTCCAGCCGGTGCACCGCGCCCACAGGCACATAGACAGACTGGTTTTCGGTCAGCAGGCGCACATCATCGCCCACGGTCACCCGCGCTGTCCCCTCCACCACGATCCAATGTTCCGAGCGGTGCACATGGCTTTGCAAGCTCAGCGCCGCACCGGGATGCACCAGGATACGCTTGACCTGAAACCGCCCGCCAAGCGCAAGGCTTTCGAACCAGCCCCAAGGCCGATGATCGCGCGGAAAGGTTTCTGCCTGCGCCACGTCCTTGGCGCGCAGCACATCCACCACGCGTTTGACATCCTGCGCCCGGCTCATATCGGCCACCAGCACCGCATCGGGCATCGCCACCGCCACGATATTGCGCAGGCCAAGCCCCACAATCTGCAGGCCCTCCGCCTCAGAGCGCAGCAGCGTATCGGCGCAATCAATCGCCGTGGCATGGCCCCCCAGCGCCACACCATCCGCATCCGGCCCCATCTCGCGCCACACGGATTCCCAGCCGCCCAGATCAGACCAGACCCCCGCAAAAGGCACCACAGACAGGTTCGCCGCATGCTCCATCACCGCATGATCGACACTGATATCACGCAATTCGCCCCATGCCGCAGGGTCCAGCCGCAACAGCCCCAGATCAGGCAGGGCCTGATCCACCGCTTGGCGCGCAGGCTGCATCAGATCGGGCGCATGGGCGGCAAAGGCCGCGATCATATCGCAGGCGCGGAACAGGAAAATCCCCGCATTCCACAAACAATCCCCCTGCTCCAGCAATGCACGCGCGCGCGCCAGATCGGGCTTTTCCACAAACCGCGCCAAAGGCACAGCCGCCCCGCTGTCATCGGGTGGCGCGGCCAGTTGCAGATAGCCATATCCGGTTTCGGGCCGGTCAGGCGTGATGCCGAATGTCACCAACTGGCCTTGATACGCGGCCTTCACCCCTTCGGCCACAGCCGCATGGAAAGCCGCCGTATCGGGCAGAACATGATCCGCCGGCGCCACCAGAATCAGCGCCTCAGGGTCGGTCTTTTCCAGATACAAAGCCGCCGCCAGCACGGATGGCGCGGTATTGCGCCCCACAGGTTCAATCATCACCGCCATCGGATCAATCCGCAGCTTTGCCAGCTGTTCGGTCACGATAAAGCGGAAATCAGCATTCGTCAGGATCACAGGCCGCGCAAAATCCAGCCCCGCCCCCTGCCCTGTCAGCCGCGTTGCGGTATCCTGAAACAGGGTCTGTTCCCCCAGAAGCGGCACGAATTGCTTGGGATAGCTTTTGCGCGACAGCGGCCAAAGCCGGGTGCCCGAACCGCCACATAGCAGCACAGGATAAATCTGTGTCATATCGCTCACCCGTCTGTTCCCCTATCGGTCATCACCAGCACGCCCCATCCGTTACAGGCCAGATCGGGCAAGATTATGCCCTCATTCAGGCGCCTCAAAGATACCCGGCACCATATCTTCCCAAAACGCAAAGATCGCCTGCGCATTGATCGCCGAGGCCCAGCCAAGCCGCGCAAACGCCTCGCGCCCGGTCTCGTCCTCCAACTGGGACAGAAACAGGCGGCGGTCACTGTCGCGCTGCGTCGGGTTGCGGGCTTCGGCCACCGCGCGCACGCGGGCCAGTTTGCGCGCCCGCTCCTGACGGGCCTGCGTCACCTCCGCCTCGCGCGCGGCGGCCTCTTGTGCGGCTCTGGCCGCTGCATCCTGCCGCTGCGATGCCGCCAGAACCGCCGCGTCAGATGGCGCAGGGGCCGCATGCGGGCGGTAATCGTCCCTGATCGCCGCACTCAGATAGCGGGCGGGGTTTTCGATCCCTTCGGCCTCGGTGACCAGCCGCAGCTTTTCGCTCACGTAATCCTCGCCATGTTCGGCAATCCATTGCCGCGCCAGCCGGTCCGATACCCCCTGCCCCGTCAGCGCGGTATAGATCGCGCTGCTGCGCACGCCTTCGCTGTCATCAATCTCGAACATGGCCAGTTGCGGGTTCTCCTTGATCAGAAACCTGATCTCGGTCACCGCCCGGCCTTCCTTGCGCAGTTGCGGCGTCAGGATGATGTTGGAGGTCTTGTTCACCTCTGCTACGGCAGGTTTGATGATTTTCGCGTTCAGATGCTTGAAAGTCTCGTAATAGACACTGTCATCCACCCCCATCAGGCGACGAAACAGGTCCA
>JBLRWJ010000175.1:0-4755 GCA_047921315.1 Rhodobacterales bacterium
TGCAAGATGCGCGCATGCAGGGCAAATTCCTCTGCCCGCGCCGCGCGCAACTGCGCCTCGACCCCGGCGCTGATTGTTGTCTCGGCGGGGGGGGATACGTTTTTCTGCCCTGTCTTGATGGCAAATCCCAACCGTTCGGTCAGAAATTGCCGGAACACCACCGGACGCTCATAGGCAAACAGATGGTCCACGCGGATCTCGCCACTGCGCGAGGTGACAAAATCGCGCTGGCTGCCGATCTTGGCAAAGGGGGGCGGGCGTGTATCCAGCGTGGCCAGCACGAAGTCATCAAAGCTGAGCGCGTCGATGCGTTTGGCCGCCTCCGGCCCGTCAGGGCGTTGGCGATAGCGATACCAGCTGCGCAGATATTCCAGCGGGTCGCGGATCACGGCCACCCGTTCCGGCACCAGCCCATGCGCCAGTTCCAGATAGGGGGCGAAATACCGGTCATATTTGCGCAGATTCAGATGCTTGATTGACGCGCGCCCTGACAGCACGATATCCGCCTTGCGCCGCAACGCCAGATGATAGGCGGTACTGCCGGTCTTGGGCACAGCAAACAAAACCAGATTGGCAGCAGCAAAAACCAGCATCAGGCGCACCTTGTCACAATATATCGCGCAGAGTGCCCTGCCATGGGTGCGGTGTCAAAGTGATCAGCGCACAACAAAAACCGACATATGGGCGTGTGACGCAAGATAACCCGCGTTGGACGCGAAAACATGTTCCGCCAAGCCGGGGACATGGCTGCCCATAACGATCAGATCAACCCCGATTTGCGTGGCCGCACGCGTCAGAACGTCATCCAGTTCAACGGCGGGGTCATGGCTGATCTCGACATGTGGTTGGAACGTCACCCCCAGTGCCTTGGATCGTTCTGCCGCGAAAGCCGCAAGCTTTTCAGCGTATTGCGCAGGTGTGCGCGCAATATCTGTGGGCACGGTCTGGCCCACGCCAACGATATGCGCCTGTGCTGCATAAAGTTTTGCGATGTCAGCCGCCACGCCCAAGGCTTTGTCCATCTGGTTGGTGTGCCCAAGATCTACGGGGATCATGATGTTTGAATACATTTTGGCCTCCTTTTACCTGTGTCGCAGGATACGGGGCTGCGTGCTGTTGTCTTTGCGCCTGATCAAAGCGCGGCATCAAACGCCGCCGCCCGATGCATGATGGATTACACAGACAGATAGGCATCCCGGATGTCCGGCCGGGCGTTCAGAGCGGCCAATGTGCCGTGGAATTTCTGCTCTCCGCCCTCGATGATCACGGCCATATCGGCCACGGCGCGGGCAAAATGCAGGTTCTGTTCGGATAAAAGACCTCTGCGTGACGCGAAGGTTCTGAGGTTTTGGCGGAATTTGCTCGTGTTTGCGGGGTAAGGGTTATCTTGTTTGCGGCCTTGAGCAGGTTCTGTCAGATTGCGCTGCCGCCTCGGCCAGCATAGCCGCCTGCATATAGGTTGAGGTGCGCAGCCTGAACGTGTAATCATTGCCACTGGCCCAGACGATGGACTCCGCCAGCGGCTTGTATGCAAGGTAGAGATACTTCTTTTCCGCCGCCAAAGACGACATCGCCAGCCCCACATTGCCCAGGATCGTGCCGGTCAGCCTCACCGCGCCATCGCGCGTCTCAACTCCTGTGCTTTTGGGTGTCCTCAGTCGTGCTGGACGAAGGTTGGTCTTATGGGGTCGCCAAGGTCGGTTGTCGCCTCGGCCTCGATCAGGTCGCGGATCCTTTTACGGTATACGTTCGGGCCTTTGTCGATAGCAATGCGGATGGGTTTGCGTTTTTGAGGGCGCTGTTCCTCAATATGGATCGCCTCGAGGATATCCTTGTCCTCGGCAAAGGCGATGCGGAACATCGCGTCCATCTGGTCTGATGCCGCGTCATCGCCCACCGCGGCGTTGCGGATATGCATCCAGTGGTCGATCGTGTAATCGGCGGTCACCGGGGTGACGAAATGCAGCGCAAAGATGCGCACGCCTTGCTGGCGGTCCTCTTCGGCCAGATTGAGCGCGGCATCGGCGCTGCCGAAATCGATCACCGCGGTGCTGGGCATATGCAGGTGGTAATAATGCCAGCGGTCGACATTGCCGGAAAAGCCGCCAAATTTCTGGAAAAACCCCACTGGCGGCGCATCCCTGATCCAGCGCCACGCGGTGATCACCGCGCCCGATGTGCTGACATGCACAGGCACGTTTTCCGACGCGGAACTGCCCAGCGTTGTGGGATGCACAAAGCTGACATGCGCAGGGTCCACCAGATTTTCCGCCACATTCAGATAATTGGCCCGCAGATGCAGCGCATCGCCGTGATGTACATGCCATGCCGGATCGCTGAATTCGGGCATGTCGAAGATAGTGGCCTCATCGGCGCGGTCTGCCTCGCCCATCCAGATCCAGACGATACCATGCCGCTCGACCACCGGATAAACATCCACATAGGCGCTGGCAGGCAGGTTGTCCTGCCCCGGCACCCGCACGCAGGCCCCGCTACGGTCAAACGTCATCCCGTGATAGCCGCATTGGATGGTGTCACCGATGCGTTTGCCTTTGGACAGGGGCAGTTGGCGATGCGGGCAGCGATCCTCCAGCGCGATCAATGCGCCGTCACTGGCCCGAAACAGCACAAGCGTTTCATCCACGATGGTCAGCGCGCGCATCTCGGCACCGAAATCATGCGACCATCCGGCCACATACCAGGCGTTTTTGACAAATGACATCGCTTCTCCCTCCGGCAGTGTCGCCCCTTGGTGCAGGGGTGATCCGTTGGTGGCCGATAGGGGCGGTGCCTGACAACCCATGCGCACGCCCCGGACTATGTGTGTTTCACTCTGGCCTTTGTGATATACGGCCCCAAAAACTTGTTAGCTGTCAAACAATATTTTCAACCATGAAACAGGAAATGGACCCCGCCCCCCTTTCATGAAACACTCATGCCCGTATCATGGGCAGACAGGCCGGCCCACCGCCAAGCTGCGCCACAGGAAAGACAACGGATGACCATTGAAAACCAGCCCCTGCCGGATTACCGGCTGGAGGAGCAGATCGGCTTCAAATTGCGGCTGGCCAACCAGAAACATCTGGAGGTTTTTGCCCGGATGATGCCCGATGTCACGCCCACGCAATTTGCGGTGCTGGCCAAGTTGCTGGGTGAGGTTGCGATCTCGCAAAATCAGTTGGGGCGGCTGGTGGGCATGGATGCGGCCACCACCAAAGGCGTGATCGAGCGGTTGCGGATCAAAGGCTATGTGCAGCGCACCAAAAGCACCAGCGACATGCGGCGGCTGGAGATTTCACTGACCTGCGAGGGGCGCGCCTTCACCCAACAGGCTGTCGAAACCGCAGCCGAGATTTCCGCCGCCACCGCCTGCAACCTGACCCGCCGCGAGCTTGAGCGCCTGTTGGAACTGCTCGACAAACTCTGACGCGCGGCGCGCACACCCTGTCACGCAACCGCCGAAAAGCCCCCCCGCAGCAGCGATGGCTGTCATGCCTGCCAGCGGCCCTCAAACCCTTCGGGCACCAGCAGCACATCACGGGTCAGTTCCGCGACATTCCGCTTGCCGCACAGCGCCATAGATACGTCCAGCTCCTTGTGGATCACCTCCAGCGCGCGGGTCACGCCATCCTGTCCCATCGCGCCCAGACCGTAGACAAAGGCGCGCCCGATAAACGTCCCCTTGGCGCCCATCGCCACCGCTTTCAGCACGTCCTGACCGGACCGGATGCCGCTGTCCAGATGCACCTCGATCCGGTCGCCCACCGCGTCCAGTATCGACGGCAAAGCGCGGATCGAACTGATTGCCCCGTCCAATTGCCGCCCGCCATGGTTGGACACCACAATCGCATCCGCCCCCACGCTCAGCGCCATTTTCGCATCCTGCGCGTCCAGGATGCCCTTGAGGATGACCTTGCCGCCCCATTCTTCCTTGATCGCTGCGATCTTGCCCCAGTCAAGGCTGGGATCAAACTGTTCGGCCGTCCATGCCCCAAGGCTGGAGGCGTCGGAAATCCCGGACACATGGCCCACAATATTGCCGAAATGCCGCCGCTTGGCCGAGAGCATCCCGATCCCCCAGCTCCATTTCGTGGCCAGATTGAGCATCGTCGGGATCGTCAGCTTGGGCGGCGCGCTCAGCCCGTTTTTCAGATCCTTGTGCCGCTGCCCCAGAATCTGCAGATCCAGCGTGATCACAAGGGCCGAGCAATTCGCATCCTTGGCCCGCTGGATCAGGCGGCTGACATAATCGGTGTCTTTCATCGTATAAAGCTGGAACCAGAACGGCTTGGTGGTGGCACCCGCCACATCCTCGATCGAGTTGATGGACATGGTTGACAGCGTGAACGGCACGCCGAATTTCTCGGCCGCGCGCGCCGCCTTGATCTCACCATCCGCGCATTGCATCCCCGTCAGTCCAACAGGGGCCAGCGCCACCGGCATCGCCACGTCTTGCCCGATCATCTGGCTCGCGGTGCTGCGGCCCGTCATATCCACGGCCACGCGCTGGCGCAGGCGGATCTGGTCGAAATCCGATGTATTCTCGCGGAAGGTCTGTTCCGTCCAGCTACCGCTTTCGCAGTAATCATAGAACATTTTCGGGGTTTTGCGGGCATAGATGCGCTTGAGGTCGGCAATATTTGTGATCACGGGCATCGCTGCAACCTTTCCGGTTTTGGTTCGCTTTTGTTACCAATCCGCATCTGCGCAGGCAATCATTCATTTAGCCCGGCCATTTGATGCGATATTGCACTA
>JBLRWJ010000176.1:0-4614 GCA_047921315.1 Rhodobacterales bacterium
TGCCAGCCTGAAAAACCAGATCGCGGTTCTGTCCGGGCAACTTCCGGGCCAAACCGGTATCAATCTGGATCACCGCACCGCACAACCGCGCGTGTCGATGTCGCCCCAAATGGGCATTCCGGCGGATCTTTTGCGCAACAGGCCAGATATCCGCGTGGCCGAACGCAACTATCACGCCGCATTGCGCGAGGTCAAAGGCGCCGAAGCGGCCCTTTATCCGCAATTGTCTTTGGGCGGCACACTCAGCCTTGCATCGCTTGCGGGAAATCGCAGCACCGATTCCGTCTTTGGCCCTGCCCTGCGCTTGCCTCTCCTGCCGAAAGATGCGCAGCGCGCCACAGTGGCCTTGCGTGAACCCCGCGTCAGGCCGGCGCATACCAGCTGGAAACTGGCCGTGATCGCCGCGATCGGAGATGTCAAAAGCGCGCTGACCGATTATGCCGCCGCCCAACAGGCGGGCGGCGCTGACGAACGCACTGTGGGTCACTATGCCGAGGTTGCGCGGCTGCCTCGCGACAGCGTGGCCCAGGATGGCGGCACCATCCGTGACCTGATCGATGCGAAACAAAGCCTTGCCTTTGCCAATGCGGGCCTTGCCAATGCCACCCGCACACTGGGGCGCAGCTATATCGCGCTGAACATCAATCTCGGCGCGGGGCACTGGGCCACAACCGGGCGGCTTGCGGCCAAGGAGACCAGCATCCGCATACGGCGCGCAACGCGAATATCTGTCAGCAACCGGCATGTTAACCTCCTGCGTCATGGCTGGAAAAACCGATGGCACGCGCGCCCCTGCCGTTTGGCATCATAAAGTGCTTTATCCGCATCTGCCATCATCTGCACCGGATCAAAGCTGTTGTAATCACCCGACATGATGGTGCCGATACTGCAAGCGATGTGGCAGGCGCTGCCCTGATAGGAAAAAGGCACCTTCAGCCGGGAAATGATCCGCTGCCCGATCGCATCCAGATGCGCCCTGTCTTGCAACGCGGGCAGCACCAGCACAAATTCATCCCCCCCGATCCGCGCCACGATATCGCCGCTACGCAACTCTTCGGTCAGGATCCGGGCAACGCCGCAGAGAACATGATCCCCGGCGGCATGGCCCAATGTATCATTCACCGCCTTGAAGCGGTCCAGATCCAGATGCATCAGCGCAAAGCCCCCGGGCATCCGCCACAGCCCGGACAGGCGCGCATCAAGCGCCCGCCGGTTTGCAAGACCGGTCAGCGCATCCGTCAGTGCCTGCTCCTCGGCCACAACCATCGCGCCACGCAGGCGCAGGTTCAACTTGCGGCTTTCCTCCATCGCGGCTGATTTCGCCTCGATCAGATAGAGCATTTCCACCGTCATATCGGTTGCGGCGAAATCTGCACTGCTCAAGGCATAATCGCGCACATCCTCCTGAATCGAGATGCCGAAAGACAGGTTGATCACCGCACCATCACCACAGCGCACGATACATCCTTTGAAACCTGTCTTGGGCCCATGCCGGAACGACAGGCGCAGGGTGCCGGGGGCCATCTCGAACAGTTGCGCCGGCGATTTGATCCGGCGCGGGCGGATCACCTCAAAAAGATCCAGTACCCCAAGGCCGACCAAATCGCGCCCTTTGCACAATTTCTCCAGCGTGGGGCCGGCATGCCGCACAACACCGTCAGGCGCGATCATCAGATGCATGGGACAAAGCACATCCAGCGCAAGGTGCAGATCAGCCGGACCGGCCAGCCCCTTTTCTGCCCCCGGCTGCATCATATCTGCTGTCGCGCTACGCATCACCTACCCCGCCCGCTTGCCAAGATCAAACCGCCGCCCGGCGCTATAGCCCTGTTCAATCAGGGAAATTTCGATCACCTCACGCCCGTTCTCAGCCGGCGCATGGTCCAGCACCACCAGCGCGCCATAATCATCCGCCATCACGCGCAAGACCCCCATCATCACATGACCAAACCCCTCGAACATCGCATCAGCCCTATAGGGCGCCCCCGTCAGGCAATGCAGGCAAAACCGGTCCGGCCCGTGGTCGTGCAGCTCCAGAGCGGGCAAATCCAGATCGGATACGGCCAATTTGGCCCTGTCGCGCAGATCATCCAGCGAGTGCAGAAACTCAACAAAACCCTCACCGCCAAAGCGCAAAAGCCGGCGCAGGGCATCGATATCGGGATGCGACAAAAGATAGGTTCCGATATCCTCCAGCACCTCGGGTTCCGGGCGGCGCAGCACCTCGCATACCGCCGCGATCACCCGTCGCGTCAGGGCAGGATCATGGCTGAGCATCGCCTCGAACCCGGCACAATCCAACCCGGCAAGACGCGACACATCCAGCCACAGATCACCGCCATATGTATCTGTCACGAAACACTGAATGGCCCGGTTGACCAGCGCATGCATTCAATTTCCTTTCCATCGCAGCCCACACTGTCGGCGCGAAGGTTTAAGAAATGCCCAATATTTTCAATTCAAGATATTTTGCCAAGCCAAAACCTGCCGCTTCTTCTTGCCGCAAATATCCTCGGGGGGGGGCATCCCGCAGGGATGTGGGGGGGCAGACAGCCCCCCCCTTTGTTCATGCCCGCAAGACCGGATCAGAAATCGGTGGGCGCACCCCCTTCGGCCTTGCGGCGGCTGACAAAGGCCAGCAACGCCTCATGCGCGCTGTCATCCATCGCTGGCGCTTCGAATTCGGCGATGATCTGACGATAGACCGCATGCGCGCGCTCATGGGTCCAGACCGCGCCCGCGATATCCCATGCTTCATAATTGCGCCAGTCGGACAGAAACGGCTGATAGAACGCCTTTTCATAACGCTCCTGCGTATGCTGGATACCAAAGAAATGCCCGCCGGGGCCAACCTCGCGGATCGCCTCCAGCGCCAGATCCTCGGGCGTGGTGGCGATGATCGCAGGTTCCATATAGCGCTGTATCTGTTGCAAGACCTCGCAATCCATCACGAATTTCTCGGGGCTGGCAATCAGCCCGCCTTCCAGCCAGCCCGCCGCGTGATAGACCATATGGGTGCCCGATTGCACCGCCGCCCACAGGCTATGCGATGTCTCCCACATCGCCTGCCCGTCCGGCACATTGGCCGCGCACACCCCTGACGAGCGCAGCGGCAGGCCATAAAACCGCGCCAGCTGCCCGGTCATTTGCGTGGCGCGCATATATTCAGGCGTGCCAAAGGCAGGCGCGCCTGATTTCATATCGACATTCGAGGTGAATGTGCCAATCGCACAAGGCGCGCCCGGCCTGATCCATTGCGCCAGCGCGATCGCGCACAGCGCCTCGGCCAGACTTTGCGCAACAGCCCCCGCCATGGTCACCGGGGCCATCGCGCCTGCCAGCGTGAAGGGCGTGACCACCAGCCCTTGGCCGCGCCGCGCCAACCGCATCCAGCCATCCAGCATCGGGATGTCGTGTTTCAATGGCGAGGTAGAGTTGATATTGGTGAACATCCGCGGTGTGGCGTCAAATTCCTCATGGCTCAGACCGCCCGCGATGCGGACCATTTCCATCACATCCTCGACCCGCTCCTTGCCCAAGCTATAGGCATGCGCCACCTTGTCCGTCAGCGTCAGCGTGTCATAAAGCACATCCAGATGCCGGACCGAGGCGTGCACATCCACAGGCTCTACCGGGTAGCCGCCAATGAAATGGATGCAGTTGAAATACTGGCTGAGCTTGAGCAGATCGCGGCACATCTCACGCGTGCCCGCCATTTTGCGCCCCGTTGCCATATCCCAATAGCTGGGCGGCGACGATACATTGCCAAACAGGATATGATCGCCACCTATGGTAATCCGGTGCGCCGGATTGCGCGGTGTGATCGTCCATTGGTGCGGGGCGCGGGCGATCATTTCCATCACGAAATCACGGCCCATGCGCACGTTTTCACCCTGCACGGTGCATCCTGCCTCGCGCAGAATCTCCAACGCCTCATGGTTCAGAAATTCGATGCCGATATCTTCAAGGATGACCATGGCCGCGTTATGGATGGCCTGCACAGCCTCATCATTCAGCGGCGCGATCGGGCGGTCCGTGTTAACGGGCAACCGCCATGGCATCTGGTCAATCGCCAATGTGCCGCGCCGCGTGGCATTGCCGGCGCGCCCGCCACTGCGTTTTCTGCGCTGCACGTCTTCCAGCATCGCGGCCTCCTGTGATCTGTAAACAGGAAACTAGCGGATGGCTGGCCGCGCCTTTCCGATTGCGACCGATCACGTCGCTTTTTGGGGCCGCAGAACAAATCTTGCCCCCAGAGTCACGATCAGCACAGGGTCAGGCGGGTATGACCGTGTCGATCCACGCCGGGATATGTCCGATATCGGGCAATACCGCATCCGCAAGCGGGGCCAGATCCGCTGTCAGCGCGGTGCCGGTCAGCACCCCCAGCGTCTGCATCCCGGCGCGGCGGCCTGCGATCAGGTCATGGCGGCTATCGCCCACCATGACCACGCGGGCCGGTGTCAGGCCTGTCCGTGCGCAAAAGGCCAGCAGCGGATCGGGGTCAGGCTTGGCCCCATGTCCGCTGTCGAACCCGGCCACAAAGTCAAAATGCGCCAGCACACCGGCGGCCCCCAGATGGGCCAGCGCGCCTGCTTCGGTGTCATTGGTGAT
>JBLRWJ010000177.1:0-4539 GCA_047921315.1 Rhodobacterales bacterium
TCTAGCCATCATGTGCCAGCACCACCTGCGTTGCGATGCGGGCCTCAAAGGCTTTGCAATCCCCGGCGACCAATTCAAACCCCTCAACCCGGCAGACCCGCCCTTCAAGGTTCATCGTGATCTCGCTTTGGCCATCTTCGGCGTAGAAATTGATGATCTGTGCTGTCATTTCGCCCTCTCCATCCTGGGCACTGTAGAAGATGCCGGCTTCGCCGGTGAAAAACGCCAGTTCAGCAGATATAGTGCCCTCGCTTGGAATATCGCCCGTGGCCGTATCCCCCACCAGGGTCACGGACAAGACATCGGCGCCCAGAAAATTGGCGCTGGCCGGGTTATGCGCCTGCAACCGCAGAATATCGCTGCCGCCCAGACGTTCCAGCGTCACGGTCGGGGCACCGGTTTGGGGCTGGAATGTCACCCATTCATAGCTGTCCACGCCCAACATCCCCGTGGCGCGGCCCAGCACCTCCATCTGCATGGGCTGGGGGGGCGGCGGTGTCATGGCATCATCGGTGGCCAGCGCGAAATGCACTGCACCCGGTTTGCAGATCATGGCACCATCGCGCCTGAGGGGCTGCGCCTCGCCGCTGGACATATCGTGCAGGCAGAAACGGCGGCTGG
The DNA here is from genome assembly GCA_047921315.1 of Rhodobacterales bacterium. Taxonomy (GTDB): domain Bacteria; phylum Pseudomonadota; class Alphaproteobacteria; order Rhodobacterales; family Rhodobacteraceae; genus Seohaeicola. The sequence goes on from JBLRWJ010000177.1 coordinate 622, forward strand.
CGATGCGCCCTGCCAGAACGCCGCTCTCATCTTGCAGCGATATCTCGTCTATCTCGAAGGATGCGAACCGCTCATTCCCGGCAATCCAGACCATGGCGGGGTTTTCGGCACCCGTTTGCCATTCCTCGATCACCATGACTTCGGCATAATCCACCATATCGGCTGTCAGGTTTTCAATCGCCAGTCCCGGTTCGGTTTCAAAATCCATAAACAGAACGACTCCGGTTATCCCATCTACGGTTTCTTCCAATGCGCTGGCCATCACGCCAAGTTCGGCATACCCCCGCCCCTCATGCACCTCAAAGAACAGCCCCGGCAGGCCGCCCACACCGTCTGACACGGCAAAATCAAGCGCTGCTCCGTCCAGATTGCCCGTCATCTGGCCGGTTTGCGCCAAGGACAGGCCCGGCAACAGCGACAAGAGGGTGGCGATAACGGGCAGTTTGAATTGGAACGTCATGAAAAGAGGATCTCCTGAATGGGGGGGCATCATTGACGGGCGCGGCTATCCTTGCCGGCGCGCGCGGGCGTGGTGGTGCAGCACATCACTGGCAGGCATTGGCTGTCTGCGGCACGGGGTGGCCAGGTCATCCGTCATCGGCGGCTCCTTTTACCCCATGCCCAAACTGCTGCACATCGCACAAGGCTAACAAGCTGTCCCCTGCGGGTCAAATCGCCTTTGGTTTTTTTTGTATTGCGGCAAGGCCTTAGCCCTGCGGCCCCTTACCCGGGGGCGTTTTTGCGCGTCCGGTGCCAACATCACCGGGGGCCAGCGCAACGGTTTTGATCACGGCATGACATGTCTGCCCCGCAGACAGCCCCATCGCCAAGACCGAGCGGCGTGTGATACGCGCGCTCAACCGGTCTTGGCCGACAGCCAGCGTCACCAGCGCGCCCGGCCCATCGCCCAAGCGGATATCCGTGATTGTGCCCCGCAGGATGTTCAAGGCTGACAGGCCTGTGGGCATGTCCCGCGACAGGATGACATCCTGCGCGGCAATACGCAGGCGGATCACCGCCCCCGGCGCATCCGCCAGCTTGGGCAGCCAAAGCGTGCCAGCCGCGGTGCGCAGCTCGCTCAACCCATCCGCATGATGCGCCACCAGCTGCGCCATCACCACAGACGCCGCACCGCGTGCGCCCATGACAGCCACATCCCCCAGCACCAGCGCGGGCGGCCCAACGGCCACCACGCGCCCCGCTTTCAGCGCCACAACCGTGGTTGCCAGCCGCGCCACTTCGGCCGAGGAATGGCTGACATAGAGGATCGGCACCGCCACCTCATCGCGCAACCTCTCGAAATAGGGCAGGATTTCCGCCTTGCGCGCCTCGTCCAGCGCCGCCAGCGGTTCATCCGCCAAAATCAGCTTGGGGGCTGCCAGTAGCGCGCGGCCAATCGCCACCCGGCTTTTCTCACCACCCGATAGCGTGCCCGGTCGACGCTCCAACAATGCGCCGATGCCCAGCATCTCCACCACGCGGCTCAGGCTTTCTTTGGGCGCATGACGCGGCGCAAACCAGCGCCCGTATAACAGGTTTTGCCGCACCGACAGATGCGGAAACAACCGCCCCTCCTGAAACACATAGCCAAGGCGGCGGCGATGTGGCGGCAGATAGCGGCCCGTTGCGGTATCAAGCAAAACCCAGTCATCCGCCGCGATCCGCCCCCGGTCAGGCCGCAACAGTCCCGCCACGGCATTGATCACCGTTGTTTTGCCAGACCCGGAGGGGCCAAACAGAACCGTCACCCCTGCGGGCGCCTCGAAGGTCACATCCAGATCGAAACCCTTGAAACCATGCGCCAAAGACAGTTGCAGCGTCATGTGCCCGATACCCTGCGTGCCACCCGCCGCGCCAGCACCTCGGACAACAGCAGCGCCAGCATGGCGATGGCGATGGCGACAATGACAAGGCGGGTTGCCGCCTCTTGTCCGCCGGGCACCTGCAAGAAGGCATAGATGGCCGAGGGGATGGTCTGCGTCTGGCCCGGAATGTTGGACACAAAGGTAATTGTCGCCCCGAATTCCCCCATCGCCTTGGCGAAGGCAAGGATGGTGCCTGCGATAATGCCCGGCAGGATCAAGGGCAATGTCACGGTCACAAACACCCATGGCCGCGATGCGCCCAGCGTGCTGGCGGCCGCCTCCAGCTTGGGGTCCACTGCCTCAACCGCCAGCCGGATTGCCCGCACCATGAGGGGAAAGGCCATGATCGCGGCCGCAACAGCCGCGCCCGTCCAGCGAAAGGACAGCACGATCCCGAACCATTGGTCCAGAAACTGCCCCACCGTGCCGCGCCGCCCGAGGGTGACCAGCAACAGATATCCCGTGACCACAGGCGGCAGGATCAGGGGCAGGTGCACGATGCCGTTCAATACCTGTTTTCCGGGAAACTCCCACCGCGCCAAGGCATAGGCCACGAAAATCCCCAGCGGCAGGCTGGCCAGCGTGGCCCAGAATGACACCCGCAACGAGAGCCGCACCGCCTGCCACTCGGACGGGCCAAGCCAGTTTGTCCAGTCCGCCAGCATCAATCAGTCAGGCCCCGTAAAGCCGAAACCCTGCCAGATAACGCGGGCAGCGTCCGATGTCAGGTAATCCAGAAAGGCGGCGGCCACGGCGCTGTCGCTTTGCGCAGTGATTGCGGCGGGATAGGTGATCGGATCATGGCTATCCGCCGGAAAGGTGCCAATCACGGTGATATGATCCTGCAGCATGGCATCGGTTGCATAGACGATACCCAAGGGCGCCTCGTTCTGCGCAACAAAGGCCAGTGCGGCGCGCACATTGTCAGCCTGCGCCACCAGCGGTGCAACATCGTCCCACAGCCCCAGCGATGTCAGCGCCGCCTTGCCATAAATCCCTGCAGGCACCGCGTTGACAAGCGCCATCGCAAGGCGTGCATCACCCAGCATCCCCAGCACATCAAGGGTTTCATCCATCACCACAGGCGCGGCATCGTGGCCATGCGCAATCAGCACCAGACGGTTGCCCAGAATATCGCGCCGCGTGTTCTGGCGCAGATCGCCTGACGCCTCCAGCGCGTCCATCCACGCGATACTGGCCGAAATCACAATATCCGCAGGCGCCCCCTGCTGCACCTGCCGCGCAATAGCGGATGATCCGGCAAAGGACATGACAACCTCATGCCCGGTTTTTGCCATCCATGCCTGACCCACCTGCCCCAGCGCATCAGTCAGGCTGGCGGCTGCAAACACTGTCACCCGGTCCGCTTTGGCCTGCAGAACCGAGAGGCAAAGCGCCAGTATGGCGGCGAGTGCGCAGCCCGCTTGGCGTAGATTTCGGCGTTGCATGGCCTCTCCGCTTTGGGGTGGGCTGGATCGGGGCGGGCTGATCGTGACTGCAACATATCACAGAAAGACCGTCTTGCAGGCAAGCGTTATTTTTCACGGGGAATATCGCGCAGCAACCGCGTCAGATCATCCAGGCGCGGCGCGCCTGCCGCTGCGGCCTCGGCCTCGAAGGTGCGATACAACTGCAAAACGGTGCGGCCCGCCTCGGTCAGAACCGCGCCGCCGCCGCCTGCGCCGCCGCGTGTGCTATCGACCAGCGGTTCACGGAACATCGCGTTTAACGCCCCGATCAACTGCCACGCACGTTTGTAGCTCATGTTCATTTCGCGCCCTGCCGCCGCGATGGACCCGCAACGGTCAACGCGCTCCAGCAATTCCGCCTTGCCGGGGCCGATCATCTCTTCTTCGCCGAAAACGATCCGGATGCGTAACGTGGCAGGATGTGTCTTATGTTCCATATCCCCACTGTCCGGTGTCACGGCCCTTGGCGCAAGTGGTCATGGCCATGCCCGGCCGATCCCCCAGCGCGCCCCTACAGCATCTGGTTGTCCCGGATCACATGCAAACGCGGAACAGTCGTGGACATCAGGCCCGGTTTCTCTTAG
>JBLRWJ010000178.1:0-2744 GCA_047921315.1 Rhodobacterales bacterium
CTACGACCAATTGATTAACAGTCAACTGCTCTACCGCTGAGCTACGCCGGAACACTTATGCCGTATAGCAACAGCGTTTTGTCGCGTCCAGAGGCATTTTGGATAATTTTGCAATCTTGTTTCATCGGCCCTGAATTAGGTGAAACGTGGCCTCCCGGCTGAGGTGGCCCTGTGGTGCAACGCGCTTTTTCTGTGTGAGGTCAACCAGATGTGCAAAGACGTTGCGGGTGGCGGCGGGCAGGAGCGGAGCAGGGGTGTCTGTGTAGATGGCGGATGCAAGCTCTGCTGCGGTGGCGGGGGTCTTGGACAGGGCCTGCAGGATCGCGGCCTCGCGCGCCAGTCTGTGCGAGATCAACCAGTCCATGCGGGCCATTGGATTGCGGACCGGAGCACCGTGACCGGGCAAATATAACCTATCCTTGCGCGCCTTGATCCGTAGACAGGACGCCATGAAATCACTCAGATCGCCATCGGGGGGCGAGACCAGCGAACTGGCCCATCCCATCACCAGATCGCCTGTGAACAGGATATCATCCAGAGCAAAGCACAGGTGATTGCCAAAATGTCCCGGTGTCCAAAGCGCCTGAAGCTGCCATCCCTCACCCGTGATCACGGCGTTGTCGGGCAGACAGATATCGGGGGCAAAGCCTGTATCAACGCCTTCCCCCCCGCCGGCCAGACCGTGTTCGGCAAGCTGTTGCATGACCGCGCTACGCCCGGCCATGGCCGGACCATAGGCGAGAATCGGGGCATCGGTGGCATCCGCCAGATCCCGGGAAAGGGGCGAATGATCGATATGGGCGTGGGTCACAAGGATCTGGCGGATGCGCTGGCCCGGCTCTACGGCGGCGAGGATGGCCGCAAGATGGGGCCGCGACAGCGGGCCGGGGTCGATCACGGCCAGATCCTTGTCACCCACCAGATAGGTGTTGGTGCCGCGAAAGGTCATGGCAGAAGGGTTGGGCGCAAGGATGCGGCGCACGCGCGGCGCGATCTCCTCGGCCAGTCCGGGGGCCGGGTCAAAGGCCAGATCTTGTTGCATTCCGCTTCCTTTGGATGAGGGCTGACGCTAGGTTTAGCCTATGTTCTTCACTTGGCTCAAACGCTTTTCCCCGCGCGGTCTTTATGGCCGGGCCGCGCTTATCCTGATCTTGCCTGTGGTGACGCTGCAACTTGTTGTGTCGGTCGTGTTCATCCAGCGCCATTTCGAAGGGGTGACCCGCCAGATGACGCATGCAACCGCCCGCGAGGTGCAATTGCTGATGCGCGATACGCTGGCCTTGTCCGGGCAAGAAAAAGTGCAAGAACAGGCGCAAGAACAGGTGATTGCGGCGCTCTCGGAAAATGCCAACCTCTTGCAAATCGGCCTGCGCTTCCCAGCGCATTCCGGCGCTGTTGCCACGCAGCGCCGCTGGTTCGACGTGTCGGGGCTACAGGTGATATCGGTATTTGAGGCCTTGTTGCCGCAGCTGCTGGGGGTGCAACTGCCGGATGATCACAATGTGCTGTTGTTCATGGAGACCCCGATGGGCGTGTTGGAAATGACGCTGGACCGGCGGCGCGTCTCACCGTCAAATCCGCATCAGCTTTTTGTGAATATGGTGTTTTTCGGGGCCCTGATGACCTTGATTGCCTATATCTATCTGCGCAACCAGCTACGCCCCATTACCCGGCTGGCCGAGGCGGCAGGGGCTTTTGGCAAGGGGCGCCATATCACCTATAAACCCTCCGGCGCGGTTGAGGTGCGCGCGGCGGGTCATGCGTTTCTGGATATGCGCAACCGGATCGAACGACAGATCGAACAACGCACCTTGATGTTGTCCGGGGTCAGCCACGACCTGCGCACGCCATTGACCCGGCTTAAACTGGGCCTGTCGATGCTGGATGATGAGGAAACAGCCGATCTGCAGCGCGATGTCGATGAGATGCAGACTATGCTGGATGAGTTTTTGAATTTTGCCCGCGGTATTTCAGAGGCAGAGCCAGAGCCGGTTGATCCCGCCCAGATGCTGCATGATTTGGTGGAGGATTTCACCCGCGCCGGCAAAAAGGTGACGCTGGTTGAAACGCAAGGGGGCGGGACAGTCCTGCTCCGGCGTCAGGCGATGCGGCGGGCGGTGGAGAACCTGATCAACAACGCGGTGCGCTATGGCAATTGTGCAGAGGTGTCGATGATGCTGTCGGACAAATCCTTGCGCATCCGGGTCGAGGATGACGGGCCGGGCATTCCCAGCGCGCAACGCAGCGAGGCGATCAAACCCTTTACCCGGCTGGATCAATCGCGCAACCAGAATATGGGCTCTGGTGTGGGGTTGGGCCTTGCGATTGCCACTGACATCGCGCGCGCGCATGGCGGTGTTCTGCGCTTGGGGCAAAGCGACAGATTGGGCGGGTTGCGCGCCGATATCGTGATTGCACGCTGACAAAAGCGGAACAGATTGGTTGACTTTCGGGCAAAACCCCCTGTTTTGCAGATCGTAAGCGAGGACGACCTCCCCCGTTGCGGGCGCTTTCACCGGGACGACCCGGTCAAGACGGGAGGGCGTCATGCCATCTCTTTTGAACTGATAGCGCTTACCATCGTCACGCCCGTCGGGGCGCAGGTTTTCGACACGCCGATCAAGGAGATGGGGGTGGGCACACTCGTGGCTGCAACAATCGCGACGGCGTGGAACTATGGCTATCGCCTGATTTTCGACCATGCGATGCTGCGGCTGCGCGGCGATGTGCGCAAGACCCCGGCC
>JBLRWJ010000178.1:2844-4511 GCA_047921315.1 Rhodobacterales bacterium
TGATCCCGTTCATCGCTCTGTATCTTGGTGTCGGGCTTTGGGCTGCCTTGATCATGGATCTGGCTTTCGCGGGGTTCTATCTGGTCTATGCCTTCGTGTTCAACCGGCTCTATGACTTAATATTCCCGATCCCGCGCCCCCTGCAGATACAGGAAGATTGATGATCCACAGGTTGGGAAATGGGTCGCATGGCGGGATGCGTCCCTGTCCAGACCGGTCAGACTGCCCGCCGCTATAGCTGCGTGACCGCCGGAACCTGTCTTGTCGACGGAACCTTGCTGATTCCGGCTTGCCACCGGGCAATCGCCCCGCGCCCTTGATTTGCGCAGGATCAAGGTGTGGATCGCGGCCTTTTGGTATCTTGGGCCGGAGGAGGACAGATAATGTACCAGAACATACTCATTCCACTGGCCTATCAGCCCGGCCACCATCCGGATGCCGAAATAAAGGCGGTCAAAGCAATTGCAGCCCCCGGGGCGCGGATAACGCTTTTGCACGTGATTGGTCCGGTGCCCGAATTCCGCACCGAACAAGCCACAAGCAAGCCAGCCTTGGCGCAGGTGATCACGCATGACCTTGAGCGTGTTGCGGAGTTCTTTGTGCAGGCAGAGGTCAAGGTGCTGGAGGGGGACCCGGCGGACCAGATCCTTGATCTGGCAAGCGGCATCGGCGTGGACTGCATTGTGCTGGCCCCGCATCGCACTGACGCAGGCGCATACGGATCAACCGCCGACAAGGTGGTGCGCGCCGCACCCTGTACGGTTCATCTGGTGCGATAAAGGGTAATGCCATGCATTCTTGGGCGCTGCCTTGGTCCTTGGGCAATGCTCTGTTCCGTGGGTAATGCGCGTGACAGGTTTCATCGGTTCCAAAACCGTCGCACCCTGCGGCGCGCCTGCAGGCCGGTGCCACATAGGGAAACAAAGGACCAGATCAGCGCCCCGCGCCGCGGTTTTCCAGTCTTTGGCGCGCCACCTGCAGCTTCAGGCGTGCCACTTCAAGCTGCAGGATCGCCCGCTCGCGCCGGTTATAGAGTTGGCGGATCGGCGATCCGGGATCTCCGATAATTGCCGGACTATGATGGCTCTGAGGAAACCAGGCCTTTGTCTCACGCTGGGCCACATCCCAAGCCTGTTCTGCCGCGATGTAACGCTGATAGATCAACAACAGAACGCGACGTCGTGTTGCAAGCTCTGCATGCATCTTGTGTCTCCATTCCAATATTGTGTGGTCTGCCCCCATCGAGTGGTCCGGTTTGAATGTTAGTGCATGGACGGTCCCCGGTCTATCGGGACGATGCTTCCGGGCGCCGGGGGACGATATCCCAGACCACGGCGATTGAGGTGCAGTTCCTGCAGGCAGGTCGCAAGGCGGCGTTCGGGGCTTGAGACATCCAGATAGGGCAAACGGACAGCCCGTTTCAGTTTGAAAGCCCGCGCGCCGACCAAGAAAACATGCAAAAAGACCTCTGCATGACACCGTTCCGGCCCCAGGATGAGGGTAGCGCCTGCCGGGGGGGCAGGCAGGCGCTGCCCGGCGGTGCCGCCGGGCGGGGGATATCGGCGATGGCGCGTATTATGCAGAGGTCTTACGAAATATATGTGTCAATCCGCACTAGGGCCTGTGGACATTCATCGTGAGGCGATGATGGTAGCTGCGAGATGCCA
>JBLRWJ010000179.1:0-4382 GCA_047921315.1 Rhodobacterales bacterium
GATCGGCGGCGGTGTCGCGCAACTCGCCGCCCGTGTTCAACAATGTGCTGGCCTATAAGGACGAGGTGGTGCCGTGGATGCGCGCGATTGCCGATAGCTGCCACCAGCATGGCTGCGCGGTGATGATCCAGCTCACACATCTGGGGCGGCGCACGCATTGGGCCAAGGGCGACTGGTTGCCCGTTGTGGCCCCCGGACCGTTCCGTGAACCGGCGCATCGCGCCTTTCCCAAGGTGCTGGAGGATCACGAGATTGACCGCATCATCACCGATTACGCCGATGCCGCCGAAAGGATGCAGGCAGCGGGATTGGATGGGGTGGAGTTTGAATGCTACGGCCACCTGATGGATCAGTTCATGTCGCCGCTGACCAATGCGCTGGATGCGCCTTGGGGCGGCGGGCTGGAAAACCGCGCGCGTTTCGCGCTGGAGGTGTATCGCGCCTGCCGCAAGCGGGTGGGGGACGGGTTCCTGCTGGGGATGCGCTATGCGGCGGATGAGGCGGCGGATGGCGGGATCACGCCTGCCGAAGGCATCGCCATCGGGCATATGTTCAAGGCCGAAGGCGTTGATTTCCTCAATGTCATCAAGGGCCAGATCCATACCGATGCCGCCCTGACCGATGTGATCCCGGTCCAAGGCATGGCATCCGCGCCGCATCTGGATTTCGCGGGCCGCATCCGCGCCGAGGTGGGCCTGCCCACCTTCCACGCCGCCCGTATCCCCGATGTGGCGACAGCGCGGCATGCGGTTGCCTCGGGACAGTTGGACATGGTCGGCATGACCCGCGCCCATATGGCCGATCCGCTGATCGTGACCAAGATCATGCAAGGGCGTGAGGATGATATCCGCCCCTGTGTGGGCGCCAATTACTGCCTTGACCGGATCTATCAGGCGGGTGACGCGCTGTGCACGCATAACGCGGCCACCGGGCGGGAACTGAGCATGCCGCAGGATGACCAGATCATGCCTGCCGCCACGATCAAACATGTGGTTGTCGTGGGCGCAGGCCCCGCGGGGCTGGAGGCGGCGCGCGTGGCCGCGATGCGCGGTCACAAGGTCACGGTCTTCGAGGCCGCCCCCGATGCGGGCGGGCAGTTGCGGCTGGCCGCGCAAAGCCTGCGGCGGCGCGAGATGATCGGGATCATCGACTGGCGCATGGCGCAATGTGCCGCGCGCGATGTAACATTCCACTTCAACACCTATGCCGAAGCCACTGATATAACGTCGCAAAACCCCGATGTCGTGATCATCGCCACCGGCGGCATGCCCAATACCGATGTACTGGAGGACGGCAACGATCTGGTTGTCTCAAGCTGGGATATCATCGCGGGCGATGTCAAACCCGGCGCAAGGGTGCTGGTCTATGACGATGCGGGCGACCATCCCGCGCTGCAAGCCGCCGAGGTGATCGCGGGCAGCGGTACCCATGTCGAGGTGATGACACCGGACCGCAGCTTTGCCCCCGATGTGATGGCGATGAATCTGGTGCCCTATATGCGGTCACTACAGGAAAAGGATGTCCGCTTTACCGTGACTTACAGGCTGAAGGCGGTGCAGCGCGATGGTAACCAGCTGCGTGCTGTGATCGGCACCGATTATTCCGCCCATCGTGAAACGCGGACCTTTGACCAGATCGTTGTCAATCACGGCACCTTGCCGCTGGATGAGGTCTATTTCGCCCTGAAACCACATGCCGCTAACAAGGGCGCCACAGACCCTGACGCCCTGCTGGCGGGGCGGGCGCAGCCTTGGCAGACCGAACCGGGCCAGTTCACTCTCTACCGGATCGGCGATGCCGTGGCGGCGCGCAATACCCATGCGGCGATCTATGATGCGCTGCGTCTGGTCAAGGATATCTGACCAGACGCGGCAATACCGGCTTTCCTTTTTTCAACCAGACACCCACATCACCCCTATAGGATCCCTGTCATGCTTGACGATTCCGCACTTCAGGCGCTTCTAGGCGCCCGCAAACCCGCCCATTCCCTGCCCCGCCCCTTCTATACCGATCCGGCGGTCTATGCCGCCGATCTGGAAAAGATCTGGTATCGTGACTGGATCTTTGCCATCGCTGCGGCCGAACTGCCCAAGACCGGCTCTTACGTGACGCTGCAGATCGGGGACTATTCCATCATCATCGTGCGCGGGGCCGATGGGCAGATCCGGTCTTTCCACAATTCGTGCCGCCATCGCGGCAGCCGGATTTGCGCCGCCGAAAAAGGATCGGCACCGAAACTGGTCTGCCCCTATCACCAATGGACCTATGAACTGGACGGACGCCTGCTTTATGCCCGCGACATGGGCGCGGATTTCAAGCCGCAGGATCACGGGTTGCGCGGCGTGCATTGCGCACAGGCGGGCGGCATGGTCTTTGTGTGTCTGGCGGATGAGGCCCCTGATTTCGCGCCTGTCGCCGCACAGATGGAGCGGTATCTCGCGCCCCATGATCCCGGCGCGCTGAAGGTGGCGCATCAAAGCACGATCACCGAGACTGCCAACTGGAAGCTGGTGCTGGAAAACAACCGCGAGTGTTATCACTGCTCCGGCGCGCACCCCTCGCTCTGCCGGACCTTCAACGATGACCCCGATCTGGTGGGCGCGGATGACAGCATCTCTTCCCCCGCGGGTCTGGCGCATGTGGAGCGGTGCGAGGCGGCGGGCCTGCCTGCGCGCTATGTGGCCGATCCTGAAGATCAATGGCGGCTGGTGCGTATCCCGTTTCTGGGCGCGGCTGTCAGCTATACCATGGATGGCAAGGCGGCGGTGGCGCGGCGCGTGGGCAATGTGCCGTTCGACAATGCCGGATCGTGCCTGTTTTTCCACTACCCCAACACATGGAACCATTTTCTGTCCGATCAGGTGTTGCTGTTCCGCGTGATACCGGTGTCAGTGACCGAAACGCAGGTGACGACCACATGGCTGGTGCACAAGGATGCGGTGGAAGGAGTGGATTATGACCTGAACCGCCTGACCGAGGTCTGGGTGCATACCAATGACGAAGATCGCCAGATCGTTGAGGAAAACCAGAAGGGTATCGCCTCGCCCGCCTATCTGCCGGGGCCCTATTCGCAACGGCAGGAAAGCGGCGTGATCCAGTTTATCGACTGGTATGCCAATACGATGGAGAAACGGCTGACGCCGCCTGCCCGTCCGGTAACAGAAATGGCGGCGGAGTAAGCCCATGATCCCGATGCCCCGCGCCGATACCCCCGTCTGGCAGGATAGCGAACCGCTGGAATGCGTGGCGGTTGTCCCTGAAACCCCCGGCGTGCGGACATTCGTGTTCCGCCCGCCATCGGGGGCCACATTCGTCTACCGTGCGGGGCAATTCCTGACGCTGGATCTGCCCTTGCCCGGTGGCAATGTGCAGCGAACCTACACGATCTCCAGCAGTCCGGTGGTGAATGCCTATATCTCGGTCACCATCAAGCCGGGGCCTGACAGCGTGGCGGGGCGCTGGATGATGGAGAACCTGAAACCGGGGATGCAGATCAGGGCGCATGGGCCTGCGGGCCTGTTCCACCTGCCGCCGCAGCCGGATGGCAAATATTTGTTCATCTCCGCAGGCTCTGGCGTGACGCCTGTCATGTCGATGGCCGCGACGCTGTTTGAACGCGGCGAAGACCCCGATATGACCTTCATCCAATGCGCGCATCGCCCCAGCGAGCTGATATTCCGGCGCAAGCTGGAATATATGGCGGGGCGCATTCAGGGGCTGAAGCTGCATTTCGTGGTCAGCCAAGAAGACCCCTATGAGGTCTGGACAGGATATCGCGGACGCTTCAACCAGTTGATGCTGGGCCTGATGGCCCCCGATTATCTGGAGCGGGATGTCTATTGCTGCGGGCCGGACAGCTTTATGCAAGCGGTGCGCGACATGCTGAACGGCTTAGGCTTTGACATGACCCGCTATCATCAGGAAAGTTTCCACGCCCCCGCCGAGACCAAGGCAGAGCTGACCGATTTTGACGATGTGATCCCGCAAGAGGATGTGGGCGCCGAGGTGATCTTTGCAGGTGCTGGCCTGTCGGCACGCTGCGCACAAACCGATACGGTGCTGAACGTGGCGCGCGGCGCGGGGCTGAACATCCCCTCCGGTTGCCAGTTCGGCATCTGCGGTACCTGCAAGATCCGCAAAGTCTCGGGCGAGGTGCATATGGTCCATAACGGCGGCATCAGCGACGAGGATGTGGAGGACGGGTATATTCTGGCCTGCTGTTCGCATCCTATCGGACGGGTCGAAGTGGAGGCATAGGCGCAGGATATCTTGCGGGCGTTTGAAGCCGGTGTTGCAAAAGAAAAGGCAGCATTCGCGGGGATTGCGCGGTGGAATTGAGTATTTTTGGAACAATGAAGCCGCAAAACAGGACGCGACAGGCG
>JBLRWJ010000180.1:0-4328 GCA_047921315.1 Rhodobacterales bacterium
TGGGCCGCGATTGCCGCATTGGCCGCAGGGTAACGGCGGGCGGAATATGCAACCCTTCGGGTAAGTGCTGCGCCCGGATAGTGTGACGAGTTTGACAGCCTTTTGTCTGATTATCACCGCATTTGGCGGCTAAGTCCCGTCCGGGTGCCGGTAGCGAGTTCTTGAGAGATTGCGAAAAAGGGGGCCACCGGACATGAGCGCAGAGAATGACATCGCCATCATTGGCATGGCCGCGCATCTTCCCGGTGCGGGCGATGTGCAGACCTATTGGCGCAATCTGCGGGATGGGGTGCGCGCGATCCGGCAGATTTCGGAAGAGGAACTGCTGGCGGCGGGCGAGGCGCGGCATATGCTGGCGCGGCCTGATTATGTGCCTTTTGCCGCCCCGCTGGAGCAGTTTGACCATTTCGATGCAGAATTCTTTGGCTTCAGCCCGAAGGATGCCGCGATCATGGACCCGCAGCATCGCCAGTTTCTGGAGGTGGTCTGGGAGGCGTTGGAAAATGCCGGCCATATGCCCGAGGATTTCGCAGGCCCCATCGGCGTGTTCGGTGGCTGCGGCATGGGAAGCTATTTTTATTTCAACATCTGCTCCAACCCTGATCTGGTGCAGGATGTGGGCATGTTCCTGTTGCGCCACACCGGCAATGACAAGGATTTCCTGACCACGCGCGCCAGCCATGTGTTCAACCTGACAGGGCCAAGCGTGAATGTGCAGACCGCCTGTTCCACATCCCTTGTGGCGGTGCATTACGCGGTGCAATCGCTGCTGACAGGCGAATCCGACATGGCGATTGCGGGCGGCGTCACGATCGAGCTGCCGCAGGGGCGCGGCTATATCTACAAGGATGGGGAGATCCTGTCGCCTGACGGGGAATGCCACGCCTTTGACCATCGCGCACAGGGCACGGTGTTCGGCTCTGGTGCGGGGGCGGTGGTGCTGCGGCGTCTGGCGGATGCCATCGCGGATGGAGATCATATCTGGGGCGTGATCAAGGGCACCGCGATCAACAATGATGGCGCGGCCAAGGCGGGCTATCTGGCGCCCTCGGTCGATGGGCAATCCGCCGCGATCATCGAGGCGCAGGCGGTGGCGGGGGTGGCCCCTGATACGGTGGGCTATATCGAATGCCACGGCACCGGCACCTATCTGGGTGATCCCATCGAAGTGGCCGCGCTGACCGAGGCGTTTCAGCAAGGCGGCGCGCAGGGCGAAGGGTTCTGCCGCATCGGATCGGTCAAGACCAATATCGGCCATCTGGATACCGCCGCCGGTGTTGCCAGCCTGATCAAGACCACGCTGGCGCTGCATCACGGACAAATTCCGCCCTCCTTGGGCTATGAAAAACCCAACCCCGTGATCGGGTTCGAGGGCAGCCCCTTTGTGGTGAATGACCGGCTGACCGAATGGCCACGCGGGGATGTGTCGCGCCGTGCGGGTGTCAACTCGCTGGGTGTGGGGGGCACCAACGCGCATGTGGTGCTGGAAGAGGCACCGCAGGTGGCCGCATCGGGGCAAAGCGATTTTCCCTTCCAGCCCATCGTGATTTCCGCCCGCAGCAAATCCGCGTTGGAGGCGGCATCGCAACGGCTGGCCGATCATCTGGAGGCGCGGCCCGATCAACCCTTGGCCGATGTGGCCTTTACCCTGCGCCACGGGCGGCGTGCCTTTGAACAGCGCCGCGTGATCGTGGCCACCACCCATGCCGAGGCGGCGGCAACCCTGCGCGCCGGTGATCCGCGCCGCGTGTTCACGCATAAGGTGGTGGGCGATGCCCCCGATGTGGTGTTCATGTTCCCCGGCGGCGGCGCGCAATATGCAGGCATGGCGCGCGATCTGTATGAGACAGAGCCGGTATTCCGGGATTGGATGGATCGCGGGCTAAAGGTGCTTCAGGCCAGGTTAGACTATGATATTCGCGCGCTATGGCTGCCGGATCGCGGGCAAGAGGCGGCGGCGGATGCGCGGCTGAAACGCCCCTCGGTGCAACTGCCGCTGATCATGATTGTCGAATATGCGCTGGCGCAACTATGGATAAGCTGGGGCGTGAAACCCGCCGCCTTGGTGGGGCATTCGATGGGGGAAAACACCGCCGCTTGCGTGGCCGGTGTGATCGGGTTTGAGGATTGCATCGGGCTGGTGCATCTGCGCGGCACGCTGTTTGATACGGTGCCAGCGGGCGGGATGCTGTCTGTTGGCCTGCCAGCCGAGGATTTGCGCCCGCTTTTGGGCGATGATCTGGATCTGGGCGCGGTCAATGGCCCCGCGCTGAGCGTGGCCAGCGGGCCGCAAGCGGCGCTGGATGCCTTGCAGGCAGAGTTGCAGGCGCGGGAGGTTGAGTTTCAGCGCATCCCCATCGACATTGCCGCCCATTCGCGGATGTTAGAGCCGATCCTGCAACGCTTTGGCGATTACCTGCGATCAATCCCGCTGCACGCGCCTGCCATTCCGGTGATGTCCAACCGCACTGGCCAGCCTTTGACCGATGCGCAGGCGACAGACCCGGATTACTGGGTGGGTCATCTGCGCAATACCGTGCATTTCGCCGATTGCATCGCCACGCTGGCCGCTGATGCGCCCAATGGGCAGGGGCAGGGGCGGGTTTTTCTTGAGGTTGGCCCCGGCAAGGGGCTGGCCTCACTGGCGGGGCAACATGCAAATGTGACACCAAACGCCGTGATAGGCTCGCTGCGCCATCCGCAGGATGATATGGCCGATGATGCCTATTTCATGGCGATGCTGGGCCGTATGTGGGCGGTGGGCGTTGCGATTGACTGGGATCAGATCTGGGGCGGTGTGCCGCGCAACCGCGTGCCGCTGCCAAGCTATGCCTTCCAGCGCAGCCGCTATTTCATTGAGCCGGGCAAAGGCGCGCAACATCTGGCTGAGGCTGATCTGTGGCCGTTGCGCGCGGATAATATCGACAGTTGGGGCTATCGCCCTGCCTGGGTGCCGCGTCTGGCGGAATGCGATCTGGATCTGGATGATCTGGCCGGATGGCCCGCGCAGGATTGGCTGGTCTTCGAGGATGACGCGGGGCTGGGTGCGGCGATCACGGCGCGGCTGCGCGGGGCCGGGCAACGGGTGATCACGGTGCGCCCCGCCGATGCCTTTGCGCGTGCGGGCGATGATGGTTACCTGCTGGCCCCCGAACAGGGGCGCGCGGGCTATGATCTGTTGATCCGTGATCTGCTGGATCGTGGCCGGATGCCCGCGCGCATCGCGCATCTGTGGCAGGTGACGCGCGATCGCAGCTTTCGCCCCGGCAGCAGCTTTTTCCACCGCACGCAGGAGCAGGGCTTCTACAGCCTGCTGTTTCTGGCGCAGGCGCTGGCCGAGGAAAACGCAACCCCGCATATCAGCGTGATCACATCAGACGCTGCACAGGTGCGCGCCGAGGCGTTGGGTGATCCTGACAAATCCACCGTGATGGGACCAGCGCGGGTGATCCCGCGGGAAGTGCCGGGGATGACCTGCGCGGTGCTGGATATCCGCCTGCCTGCGATGGGCAAGAAGTTGGGCAAGAATCGGGGCGTGGGGATTGATGATCTGGCCGCCCGCCTGCTGGAGGATCTGCTCGCCGCCCCCGCCAATACCGTGGCGGCCCTGCGCGGCGACAAACGCTATGCGCTGACCTTCAAGCCCGCGCCGCTGGAAAGTGTCGCGGATGCCGCGCTGCCCTTGCGCGATGATGGCGTGACGCTGATCACCGGCGGGTTCGGGGGCATTGGCCTGCGCATTGCGGGGGCGCTTATCGCTCGTGGGCAGCGGCGTGTCGTGCTGATGGCGCGCACCGGACTGCCGCCGCGTGCCAGATGGGACGCGCTCACCCGCTCTGCGCTGGATGACGCGACCGTGCAGCGCATCCGCGCCGTGCAGGCATTGGAGGAACAGGGCGGCAAGGTTCTGGTGCTACAGGCCGATGTCAGCAATATCGAGGATATGCGCGATGCCGTCGCGCAGACCGAGGCGGAACTGGGCAAGGTCACCGCCGTGATCCATGCCGCTGGTGTGATCCATGATGCGCCGCTGCTGACCAAATCCCTGACCGAGATCGAGGATGTATTCACCCCCAAGATCCACGGCACCAAGGTGCTGGAGGCGCTGTTCCCCGATGGCGCGCTGGATTGGCTGGTGCTGTTTTCATCGTCATCAACCGTCACCGCCCCTGTGGGGCAGGTCGATTATGTGGCGGCGAATGAATATCTGAACGCCTATGCCAAATCGCGTGCGGGCGGCAAGACGCGGGTGCTGGCGATTGACTGGGGCATCTGGTCCGGCGTGGGCATGGCAGCCGATGCGATGGCCGCAAGGCTGGCGGGGGATG
>JBLRWJ010000181.1:0-4315 GCA_047921315.1 Rhodobacterales bacterium
GTCACGCCGACAGCGCCCACAACCGCATCGCCCTGCATCACCAGCACGCCACCGGGAACCGGCACCACCTTGCCACCGAATGCGCCATTCACAGCCGCCATGAAATAGCCCTGCGCCTCGGCCCGCGCCATCTGCGCTGATCCCGGCATGCCCAGCATCACCGCGCCATAAGCCTTGCCATGCGCAATTTCGAACCGTCCGGGGCTGGCGCCATCCTCACGCGCGAAGGCCAACAGATGCCCGCCCGCGTCCAGAACCGCAACGCTCAGCGGGTTCAGCGCCATCTCGCGGCCCTTGTCGCGGGCCACGGCAATCATCGTCTGCGCCTGTTCCAGTGTGATCATCGTTCCATCTCCCTGATGCGCTTAATGCGCTGTCTTGAATTCCAGCCGACGGCTGTGCAGCACCGGCTCGGTATAGCCCGAGGGCTGCACCCGCCCCTCGATCACCAGATCACAGGCCGCCTGAAACGCGATCCCGTCAAAGCCGGGGGCCATGGGGCGATAGGCCGGATCACCGGCATTCTGACGGTCCACCACAGCGGCCATTTTCCGCATCGCTTCCATCACCTGATCGCGGCTGACCACGCCGTGATGCAGCCAGTTGGCGATATGCTGGGCCGAGATGCGGCAGGTCGCGCGGTCTTCCATCAGGCCAACATCGTTCATATCCGGCACTTTGGAACAGCCCACACCCTGATCGATCCAGCGCACCACATAGCCAAGGATGCCTTGGGCGTTATTCTCGACCTCGGCCATGATCTGGGCATCGGTCCATTTCTGATAGGTGGCCAGCGGAATATCCAGCACCCCCTCGACATGCGCGCGCCGCCCCCCCTTTTTGAGCCGCGCCTGCACAGCAAACACATCAACCTTGTGATAATGCAGCGCATGCAGCGTCGCCGCCGTGGGGCTGGGCACCCATGCACAATTCGCGCCCGCCTTGGGGTGGCCGATCTTCTGCTCCAGCATCGCCGCCATCATATCGGGCATGGCCCACATGCCCTTGCCGATCTGAGCGCGGCCAGACAGGCCGCATTCCAGCCCGATATCGACGTTCAGATCCTCATAGGCGGTGATCCAGCCCTTGCGCTTGATGAAATCCTTGCGGCTGAAGGGGCCTGCCTCCATGCTGGTGTGAATCTCATCGCCGGTGCGGTCCAGAAAGCCGGTATTGATAAAGGCCACGCGGGTTTTCGCGGCGCGGATACATTCCTTGAGGTTAACGCTGGTGCGCCGCTCTTCGTCCATCACGCCGATCTTGACGGTGGCACGCGCCAGACCCAGCACATCCTCGACCCTTGCGAAAATCTCGTCGGCAAAGGCCACCTCTTGGGGGCCGTGCATCTTGGGCTTGACCACATAGACCGAGCCATGGGCCGAATTGCCGGCCCTGTGATCCTTGGCGCGGCCCAGATCATGCATGGCGATCAGCACGGTCATCATCGCATCCATCAACCCTTCAAAGACCTCCTGCCCCTCGGCATCCAGAATGGCGGGGTTGGTCATCAGATGGCCGACATTGCGCACCCAGAGCAGCGCGCGGCCCTTCAGGGTCATCTCGCTGCCATCCGGCGCTGTAAACACACGATCCGGCGACAGGCGGCGCGTCATCGTCTTGCCGCCCTTCTCGAACGTCTCCTCCAGATCGCCCTGCATCAGGCCCAGCCAGTTGCCATAGGCCAGCACCTTGTCCTCGGCATCCACGCAGGCCACCGAATCCTCGCAATCCATGATGGCGGACACCGCGGATTCCAGCACCACATCGGCCAGACCCGCCTGATCACGGCTGCCGATCGGATGGGTGCGGTCAAAGACCAGTTCCACATGCAGGCCGTTATTCACCAAAAGCACCGCATCCGGCGCTTTGGGATGGCCGCGATAACCCGCAAATTTCGCAGGCTGCATCAGCGGGTGATCATCCACCAGCAACTGCCCGTCCTGCACGTGATAGCGCCGCGCATCCGCATGGCTGGTGCCCTGCACCGGGAACGCCTCGTCCAGAAACACCCGCGCGCGTGCCACGACCCTTGCGCCATGGCCGCGATCATAGCCGCCTTTGGGCGCAAGCGCGCCCATGGCATCGGTGCCATAGAACGCATCATAAAGGCTGCCCCAGCGCGCATTGGCCGCATTCAGCGCGAAGCGGGCATTGGTGATGGGCACCACCAGTTGCGGGCCGGGAATGCTGGCGATCTCAGGATCGACATTGGCGGTCTCGATATTGAAATCCGGCCCCTCGGGCAGCAGATAGCCGATCTCTTCCAGAAACGCCTTATAGGCGGCGGCATCATGCGACTGGTTGCGCCGCGCCTTGTGCCATGCATCGATCTGGTCTTGGATATCGGTCCGTTTGGCCAGCAGCGCGCGGTTCTTGGGGGTCAGTTCACGGATCATCGCCGCAAAGCCGGACCAGAACGCATCGGGGGCAACCCCGGTGCCAGGCAAGGCGCGCGCTTGCACAAAGTCATAAAGCTGGCGGTCAACCTGCAACCCGTTTGTCGTCACACGCTCTGTCATGGCACGGCTCCCTTGCCTTGGCGGCACGCCGCCTTGTTCCGGTTTCATCGCTGATTAGAACCAAAGTTTCCGATAGGCAACAGATGCGGTCAATAAATTTGACCAATCAAGCGGTCAATCGCGCGGCTCTGCGGCGGAGGCCGTAGCCTTGCCGCGCGCGCCCCGGCACCTGTCCGAGCAATAACGCACCTCGTCCCAGACCTTGGCCCATTTCTTGCGCCAAGTAAAAGGCCGCCCGCAGGTGGCGCAGGTCTTTTGCGGCAGGTCGGATTTGCGCCGCATCGCCATCAGAAATCAAACCCCAACTGGCGGCTCTCCTTTTTGCCCGCCTTGCCCGTCCTGCCTGCGCGGCCAGTGACCGGATCACGCCGGAACCGCCCCTTGGCCTCCTTGCGGCTGGCATGTTTTCGCGCAACTTGCGCGGCCTGCTGCGCAAACCCCTCGCCCTGCCGCACCGCCCAAACCCTGTCGCGCGCGGCGGCGGCGGCGCGTTTCACATCAATGATCGGCGCGGGATATCGCAACCGCGCCGCCCCGTCCCAGCGCCACGGCTCTTGCAGCAAGGGATCCGGCACCGCCGCCAGTTCCGGCACCCAAGCCCGCGTGAACGCGCCTGTCGGGTCCTGATCCATCCCCTGCTTGACCGGATTATAAATCCGCAATGTGTTGATCCCGGTGGTGCCTGATTGCATCTGCACCTGCGACCAATGAATGCCCGGCTCGTAATCGGTAAACATCCGCGCCAGATGCGCGCCTGTCGCGGGCCAGTCAAGCCATAGGTGATAGCTGGCAACCGCCATCACCATGCTGCGCATTCGGAAATTCAACCATCCCGTAGCAGCCAGCGACCGCATACAGGCATCGACAAAGGGCAACCCCGTCTCGCCCTTGGCCCAAGCCGCCAGCGATGCAGCATCCGGCACCGCAGGGCGCAGCCCGGCATAGGCCGGATGCAGGCAGCGATACTCGATCGCGGGCGCGTCCTCCAGCTTCTGGATGAAATGATCCCGCCATGCCAAACGCGACCGGAAAGACCGGACCGAGGCCGCCCACCCCGCCCCGCGCGCGGCAGCGCCCGCAGCCGCCCGCGCTGCCACCTGCTCAACCTCACGCGGTGACAGCGTGCCAAAGGCCAGATGCGGCGATAACCGCGAACAGGCCGTGGCCCCCGCAAGGGGCGAAGACATAGCGCGCCGATAATCCTGCCCGCGTGTGTTCAGAAAACTGTCCAGCAGCGCCAGCCCCTCTGTGCGCCCGCCGCTTTGCCGCCGGGGCGCATCCGCCCCCAGCCCCAGCGCCGCAGCCCCCGGCAGGCCCTGCGCCTCAACCCCCGCCTGCATCGCCACAGGTCCGGCCATCACCAGCGGCCCCTGCATAAACGCATCGCGCCGCGCCGCCCAACCATCGCGCCCCCGCAAGCGCCGCACCACACCGGATTGCGGCACCTCATCCCAGATCACACCCTGCCCGCGCGCCCATTGCGCCACGGCCCGGTCGCGCGCATAGCTCCAGCTATTGCCGGTCTCTTCATGGCTGATCAGCCGGGTGATCCCCAGCGCGGCGCGCAGCCCCTCCAACTGCGTCACCGCATCCCCGACACGGATCACCAGCCGCAACCCGATCTGCAAAAGCTGCGCCCGCAAATCCACCAGCGATTCGCGCAAGAACCCGTAATGCCGCGCATCCGCATCGCTTTGCGCCCACATCCCCGGCTCGACAATATAAAGCGGCACCACAGGCAGCCCCATCCGCGCCGCCTGCGCCAGCGCCGGATGATCCACCACCCGCAAATCCCG
>JBLRWJ010000182.1:0-4216 GCA_047921315.1 Rhodobacterales bacterium
AGCTTGAATCAGAAACCAGTCGAGATGGGAATCCTGATACTCAACAAACCCTAATGCGCCTCTAGGATACCGTCGATATTGGGCCACAACGCGCGCACCCTGTCTTTGTCCATCACGCTGGTATGAATGCCAAACACCACTGCCCCTGTTTGTGGCAGCCGCACAAGGCTTTGGCGTTCCGTCCTGAGATAGCGCGCCTCGGTCGCGCCACGCTCCACACGGCGGTCGGCCTCTCGCCTTGGCTGGTGCAAGGCCGCATCGGCATACCATAGCGCGTTGAACCGCCAAAGCGGACGGCCCGGCTTGATCCCGTCAAACAGCCGCTGCACGCGCCGCGCCATGGTGTCATCATAGCTGTCGACGGGGATGTGAATCCCGATCAGCGGCCGCATGAATTTTTCCTGCAACGTCCAACTGGCCGGAAAACACAAGACCGCTGCCGTCAGCACATGCGCATCGCCATGTTTCTGCATCAGGCAAAAATCCTGCTGCACAAGGTGGCCCAGCGTCCCCATCGGATCATCGCGGTCTATCGGCACGCGCACACCATCAGGCCTGTCAACACCCGTATCCGCCACGCGGTAGCCCTCGGTTTGGGCCAGTTCCAGCAGGACGGTATCCAGCAGCTCCGCCGCGGCAGGGCGTGCAGCGGCATCAATCGCCAGCACCTTGTCACGCGATGCAGATAGCAGCCTTGCCCGCTCGGCCATTTGCGGGGCAAAGGCGTCATCGACAATGATCCAGTCCTCAGGCGCCATAGGCGCGATCCCCGGCAGGGTCGTCGGGCGCGTTGGATCATAGGACAGGCGGTTTTGCAGGATCACAGTCATATCCGCAGCTTGCGACAGATGTCACAGCAACCGCAACCCGCAACGCGCCCCATCCCGACGTGTCACCTTGACGTGAGACCGCTGACACATAGGTTGCGCCGACGCCCCGGCACCATCAGTCTCTGCCTACACTATCAGGACACCGATATGCACAGCGAACGCGTCACATTTACCGGCCATGACGGCAGCCAACTGGCCGCCAGACTGGATATGCCCGAAGGCCCGCATCTGGCCACAGCACTTTTTGCCCATTGCTTTACCTGCTCCAAGGATATTGCCGCAGCGCGCCGCATCTCGCAAAGGCTGGCCACGATGGGGCTGGCGGTTCTGCGCTTTGACTTTACCGGCCTTGGCCATTCGGAAGGGGAATTTTCCAATACCGGCTTTACCTCCAATCTGGCCGATATCCGGGCCGCCACCCGCTATCTGTCTGATCGGGGGATGCCTGCCACAGTGCTGATCGGTCATTCACTGGGGGGGGCTGCCATTCTGAAAGTTGCGCCCGACATCAAGGGGATCAAAGGTGTGGTCACCTTGGGCGCGCCGTTTGATCCAGACCATGTGACCAAAAACTTTGGTGATGCCATCACGGATATCCGTGCGCAGGGTGCAGCGCAGGTTGATCTTGGCGGGCGGCCCTTTCGTATCACGCGCGCTTTTCTGGACGATATCGAAGGCGCGTCGATCGGGGCTGAACTGGGCCGCATGCGCGCGGCGCTTCTTGTCATGCATGCCCCCCGCGATTCTGTCGTGGGCATAGACAATGCCACGCGCATTTTCATGGCAGCCCGCCACCCCAAAAGCTTTGTCACGCTGGATGATGCCGATCATCTGATCAGCCGTGCCACGGATGCCGAATATGCCGCCGATATCATCGCCACATGGGCCACCCGCTACCTTGACCTGCGCCCGCCTGCCCCACCGCCGGGCGTGCCCGAGGGTATTGTGCGCGTATCAGAAACCGATCCCGACGGTTTCTTGCAAGACGTCACCGCCGGGGCGCATCATCATACAAAGGCAGATGAGCCGCTGGCCTATGGCGGCACCAATCGCGGCATGTCCCCCTATGGGTTTATCGCGGCTGGCTTGGGGGCCTGCACCTCCATGACGGTGCGGATGTATGCCCGGCGCAAGGGCTGGAACCTGTCGCATATCCGCGTGGATGTCAGCCATGACAAGATGCATGCCCAAGATGCCAAAGCAGGCTCTGGCGACAAAATCGACAGGTTCAGCCGCGAAATCTATCTGGAAGGTGCGCTCAGCGATGAGCAACGTGCCAAGCTTCTGGAAATTGCGGATAAATGTCCGGTGCACCGCACATTGGAGCGCACCAGCACCATACGCACAACGCTTGTGACATAAACGATTGATATAGAGCGTATTTCGTTTTATTGGATTCATGCATTCACCTTGCAGAATGAGGCAGCGTTTTCGACGAACAACGCGTTCATTCTGCGGGGTGAATTCAATTGGACGCAATATGCTCTAGATCCCGGATTCAGGCGCGGATCATGCAGACGGTTTGGCCTGCCTGTGATGCGCCTGCCACGCGGCTTCAATCTGCGCGCATAACTCCATCGGATCAAAGGGCTTTGTGATCACGCTCAGCGCGCCCTTGTCCAGCATGCTTTGGGAAAAATTTTCTTCTGCCTTGGCCGTCACAAAGATGGCGGGCACATCCGCAAGCCCCGGCAAAGCGCGCAGCGCCGTCCATGTTTCCATGCCATCCATCTCCGGCATCATGAAATCCAGCAAAAACAGTTGTGGCGTGGCACCGCCCGCCTGTTCCACAGCCTCCTGCCCCGAGGAAAACTGATCCACGTGATAGCCACCGACCATTTCCAAGGTGATCTTGATGATCATCCGGATATCCTCGGCATCGTCGACATGCAGAATATTTTGCAGCTTTTCCATCTCAGTGACCTGTCAACCCCAAAACACCTGGCAAAGAATAGACTGATACCCCAAACGACACGCTTTGTCCTCGTTTCCAACACTCGGTCAGATTATCCTCCAAATCAACCCAACTGTCTTGGGTCAGTGCTGCCAAATGCCCGGTTGCTTGCGCATGGGCCGCTTTGAAACCCTGCGTTTTCATGCCCTTTTGCGTTTAGGCTCTGGGGCGGGCGCAACTGTCGCTTGTGATGCGATGACGGGAACTATGTCAAATTCAATAAAGAAAGTTGTCCCCAAGCCCAGCGTGCTTTCATAATCGATCTGGCCGTCATGCCGTTCGATAATCTTTTTCGAGATACTCATCCCAAGTCCGGTTCCGCCCACACGGCGCTGATCTGACGAATCCACCTGACTGAAACGGCCAAACACCCGTTCTTTGGCGTTTTCGGGAATACCAACGCCGTTATCTTTTACAAAGATCCGCACCTTGTCCCCCAAGCGCTTGACCGACACATCCACGATGCCGCCTTTGTGCGAAAACTTCGAGGCGTTGGAAATCAGATTGGCCATCACCTGCGACAGCCGATCCGCATCGCCATTGATATAGATATCCTCATCGCTCTGAGAGACCTGTACCGTGACACCCATCTGGCCTGCATAGGCTTGGCTCAGACTGACTGACTCAGCGATAAGATCGTTCACATTCAGCATATTGAAGCGGAAAGCCATTTCGCCGGCCTCGATTTTCTGCAGATCCAACAGATCATCAATCAAATCAGCCAGACGTTTGCTGTTTTTCCCGGCCACCATCAAAACCGGCTTCATCTGCTCGGGTAACGGGCCCATCACCTCGCTATTGATCAGATCCAACGTCCCCTTGATCGAGGTCAGGGGCGTTCTGAGTTCATGGCTTACGGTAGAGAGAAATTGCGATTTCACTTCAAGCGCCGCTTTGGTTTTCTGATGTTCCTGCGTGATTTCCTCGATCTGCACCAGACCGCGACGGTAGAGTTTGAGAAACACGAAAGAACAATCCACGATAAAGTACATCACGAAAGCCACCGTGAAGAACTGCAGCCATTCATCAGCCCCGATCGCTGGCTTGAGGCGGATCAGATCCCAGGTTGCGATAAAGATGAAGGTGGCGCCGTAGATGGCCAATCTCAGGAACAGGGCTGGCAGAAGCTGGTGATTATTGACCGCCGCAAAAAGTGAGGCCGCAAACAAGAAAAAGAGCGGCGTAAAATGCCCCCCGCTTGTCTGCTGCAAGGTCACCTGAATCACGAAGATGCTGATTGCCGTCGCGCTGAGAATGGTATTGATCATCACCCAGATCAGAAATTTCTGGGCCTTTTTAGGATCATGATCAGTCCAGCGGTTCACATTGCGTGCCAGAATAAGATCCAGCACCTCGGTGAACAACACCGCGGCATAGGTCGAGAATGAGATCGCGGGGCTGAAATAGAACGCTGCAAGCAGGGTCGCTGCCA
>JBLRWJ010000183.1:0-4105 GCA_047921315.1 Rhodobacterales bacterium
ATTCTGGGCGGGCTTGATCTGCCCAGCGGCGGGCGAGTGTTCTTTCGCGCGCAGGAATTGACACAGGCCAGTGACCGTCAATTGACAGCGTTCCGGCGCGATCATGTCGGGTTTGTCTTTCAATTCTATAACCTTGTCCCCAGCCTGACCGCCCGCGAAAACGTGGCCTTGGTCACCGAAATCGCCCAAGACCCGATGCCCCCCGAAGAGGCGCTGGACCGTGTTGGCCTTGGGCATCGTCTGGATCATTTCCCGGCGGAATTGTCGGGCGGGGAACAGCAGCGCGTTGCCATCGCAAGGGCGATTGCCAAGCGCCCGGATGTTCTGCTGTGTGATGAGCCGACCGGGGCACTGGACAGCAAAACAGGCATTCAGGTGCTGGAGGCGCTGCACGAGGTGAACCGCGATCTGGGCACTGCAACCATCTTGATCACCCATAACGCGAGCATTCAGCGCATCGCGCATCGTGTGATCGTTCTGGCAGATGGCAAGGTGATCCGTGACGAAAGGAACGCCAGCCGCGTTCTTCCATCAGAGATCAGCTGGTGAGGGCGCTGGACCGCAAAATGCTGCGTGATCTGCGCCGGATCTGGGCGCAAACGCTGGCGATCGCCTTGGTGCTAGGCTGCGGGATCATGGTGCTGGTCGGCGCACAGGCGACACAGGCCACGCTGGTGCAGACCCAGGCGGCCTATTATGAACGCCACCGTTTCGCGGATGTCTTCGCAGGCGCAACCCGCGCCCCTGCCGATGTGGTGCAGGCCGCAGCATTGCTGCCGGGCGTTGCGCAGGCTGAGGGGCGGATCAGTTTTCAGGCGGTGCTGGATATTGACGGCATGGCCGAACCGGCGACCGGGCGCATTCTGTCGCTGCCCGCCGCCGGGCCGGGGCTGAACCTGCCGCTGGTCCGGCGTGGCCGTCTGCCGGATGCGGATCGCCCTGATGAGGTGGCGCTGGCAGAACCCTTTGCCGAAACGCATGGCCTGGTGCCCGGCAGCCGCTTTCGCGGTGTGCTGAACGGCCAGT
This sequence comes from Rhodobacterales bacterium, assembly GCA_047921315.1. Taxonomy (GTDB): domain Bacteria; phylum Pseudomonadota; class Alphaproteobacteria; order Rhodobacterales; family Rhodobacteraceae; genus Seohaeicola. The sequence continues at coordinate 1,027 of JBLRWJ010000183.1, forward strand.
TGCGCGACCTGATCGTTACCGGCTGGGTGCTGAGCCCTGAATTCATCTATACCATGCCGCCCGGCGCCATGATGCCCGATGACCGCCGCTATGGGTTGATCTGGATGACAGAACCCGCCGCCGCCGCCGCAATGGATATGGTGGGCGCGGTGAATGATATCGCGCTGCGCCTGACCCGCGATGGTGACGCCCGCGCCGTAATCGCGGCGCTGGACCAGCTTCTGGCCCCCTATGGTGGCACTGGCGCGCATGGCCGGGACCGCCAGATATCGCATGCGTTTCTGGATGGCGAATTGCAACAGCTTGGCGCAATGGCCACGTTTATGCCGCCCATTTTCCTGATCGTTGCGGCCTTTCTTGTCAATATGGTGCTGGGCCGCCTGATCGCGCTTGAACGGGCGCAGATTGGTCTGATGAAGGCGCTGGGCTATGGCCGCGCCGAGATTGCATGGCACTACCTGAAGCTGGCGCTGCTGATCGGGGTAATCGGGGTGCTGGCGGGGTGGGGCTTTGGCTGGTGGATCGCCGATGCGATGATCGGGCTATATGGCGATTTCTTCCGCTTTCCTTTCATTATCCGCGACTGGGGTTTGCAGGCGCTCGTCATCTCGGCCTTGCTTGGGCTGGCGACGGTGGGGGTGGGCGGGATGCGTGCGATCTGGTCCTCGCTGAAACTGCCCCCGGCTGTGGCGATGCAACCCCCCGCGCCCCCCAGCTTTGCGCGTGGCCGGGCGGATCGTTGGCTGGCCACATTCAGGTTGCGGCAGACAACGATGATGATCTTTCGCTCGATCCTGCGCTGGCCGGGGCGGGCGGCCATCACGCTGTTCGGGGTCTCGGCCTCGGTGGGGGTGCTGGTGATGAGCTATTTCATGTTTGACGCTGTCGCGCAGCTGGCCGACAGCGTGTTTCAACAGGCCAATCGCCAGCAGGTCACGCTGATGCTGGCCCAGCCCCAGCCAGAGGTTGCGCTGCGCGATGCAATGACCCTGCCGGGGGTGATCCGGGCCGAGGGGGCCTATGTCATGCCGATCCGGGCGGTCAACGGCCACCGCAACCGCCTGACCGCGCTGCAGGCCCATTTCCCCGATGCGCAACTGGCGCGACTGGTCGATGATGCGGGCCGCATCGTTGATCCCGGACCTGAGGGTCTGATCCTGCCGCAGATGCTGGCGCGCGCATTGGACATCCGCATAGGCGAGGATTTGCGGCTGGAAATGCTGGCCGCGCCGCGTACGGTTCTGACCCTGCCGGTGCGCGAGATCATCCATCAGGGCATGGGGCAGGAGGCGCATATCTCATCCGCGGCGCTGTTTGCCGCCATGGATAGCGCGCCGCAAGTGAACATGGTGCATCTGGCTGTGCGGTCTGACCGCATGGATGATCTGAATGCCGCGATCAAGGAGATACCGGCGGTTGCAGGCCTGTCAGACTGGTCTGACGTGCGGCGACAATTCGATGCCACGCTCAGCGAGAACCTGCTGAGGATGGTGGCGATCTATACCTTGATCGGGGTGCTGATCGCTGTGGGCGTTGTTTATAATGCCGCCCGCATCCAGCTTTCTGAACGCAGCTATGAATTGGCCAGCCTGCGCGTTCTGGGCTTTAGCCGGGCCGAGGTGGGATATGTGTTGGTGGGTGAAATGATGCTGCTGACGCTGTTGGCCATCCCGCTGGGCTGGCTGGCAGGATACTGGCTGGCGGTGGGGCTGGTGGGGGCAATGTCCACAGATATGTTCCAGATCCCGTTTTACATCACGCCAAGGACGTTTGCCTTGGCGGGCTTGGCGGTGTTTCTGGCCGCGCTGGGTTCGGTTCTGATGGTCAGGCGGCGGTTGGACCGGGTGGATCTGGCCACGGCGCTGAAGGCGCGGGAATGAACGGAAAAGGGTGAATGCAATGCGCAAAACCGGATTTGGTCTTGTTGGGCTTTTGCTGTTGGGGGCATTGGTCTGGGCGCTGTGGCCGCAACCGCATATGGTTGATCTGGCCACCGTCACGCGTGGCCCCATGCAAGGAACGATCCTTGCACAGGGTGTCACCCGCGTCAGGGAGCCGTATTCCATTGCGGCGCCGATCACGGGCACGGCGACCCGCTCTCCGGTTGAGGTGGGCGATGCTGTCGCGGCGGGCGCAACCGTGGTGGCTGTCATCCAGCCCGCCGATCCCGCGCTGATGGATGCACGCACCCGCGCCCAGGCCGAGGCCGCGGTGGATGAGGCCCATGCCGCATTGGCCTTGGCCGAGACCAATGTGCGCCAGGCCGAAACCGGACTGGCCCATGCCAGAACGCAGCTTGAACGCAGCCGTGCCCTTGCGGAACGCGGGATCATCGCCCAGCGGCTATTGGAGGATATCGAGGCAGCGCATCAAACCGCCGAACAAACCCGCGCCGCAGCCCTGTCACAGCTTGAATTGAACCGCGCCACGCTGATCCGCGCACAGGCGCAGCTTTTGGGGCCGCAAGCCCTGTTTGATCCCGCAGCCGAGCCTGGCGCATGTTGCGTGCGCATTCTCGCGCCGCAAACAGGGATCGTGCTGGCGGTCACCGATCAGAGCGCGCGTTTGGTGCAGGCTGGCAGCCCGCTTTTGACGATTGGCAATCTGGACGAGATGGAGATCGAACTGGATCTTCTGTCCACCGATGCGGTGCGGGTGCCGCAAGGCGCGCTGGCGCAGATCGAACGGTGGGGCGGTGAGGGAGAGCTGAGCGCAAGGTTGCGGCGCATAGAGCCTGCGGCCTTCACTCGCGTTTCGGCCTTGGGCATAGAAGAGCAGCGCGTGCGCCTGCGGCTTGATCTGCTGACCCCGCCGGAAGACCGCCCCGGTCTGGGGGAGGGGTTCCGCGTCCATGTGCGCCTGATCATCTGGGAGGAGGCATCGGTTTTGCAGGTGCCGCAAGCGGCGCTGTTCCGTCAGGGCGAGGGCTGGGCGGTGTTTGTCGCGGATCAGGGGCGCGCGCGGCTGCAGCCTGTCAAGATCGGGCGCGAGGCCATGGGTCAGGCAGAAGTGCTGGACGGTCTGACAGATGGCGACCTTGTGGTGCTTTATCCCGGCAGCACATTGGTGGACGGTGCCG
>JBLRWJ010000184.1:0-4080 GCA_047921315.1 Rhodobacterales bacterium
ACGAACAACGCGTTCATTCTGCGGGGTGAATTCAATTGAACGCAATATGCTCTAGCAGCGCCTTGCGCTGTGCGTCCTGAAAGGCACCGCCAAAGGATGTGAAAGTGATTGTCCCCTCTGCGAAAGCGGGCATTGCGCGAAAACCTGCAACCAAGGCTGTTGTCGCCAGAAGTTTTGAAATTTCAATGATACCCTCTCTATTGAATTTGATTCTTATTATTATTTCAATGCGAACAAGACAAAGTCAGTTTATCAATAAAATGATGAATCCAAAACAGGCCCCCGCGCCGCCCCCTCAGCCCGACGGACCCGATAGTATCGGGCAAAGAATGCGTTTGCGGCGCAAGGTGCGAAACCTGTCCCTGCAGGAGGTGGCATCGCGGGCAGAAATCTCGATCGGGTTGCTCAGCCAGATCGAGCGCGGGCTGACCACGCCCTCTGTCCGGTCGCTGACATCCATATGCAAGGCGCTGGAAATGCCGGTTGGGTGGTTGTTTGACCATTCCACCGACAGCACGCCGGACAGCCCGCTGATCGTGCGCCGCCATCAACGCCGGGTTCTGGATCTGGGCGCAAAGGGCATGATCAAGGAGTTGATGACACCGGACGCCTGCACCGGAATCCAGATGATGCGGCTGGTGATCCGGCCCGGCGGTTCCACCGGTGAGTCGCCGTATAATCACCCTGAAGGTGCCAAATGCGGCACTGTCATTTCCGGTGTTCTGGGCCTTGAGGTGGATGGCGTGGCGCATCGGCTGGAACAGAATGATTCCTTTGCCTTCGAGGCGACCAGCATGATCCGGTTCTGGTGCATCGGGGCCGAGGATACCGTTGTCATTTGGGTGGTCAGCCCCGCCGTTTACTATCATCATCCTACCAATTCTCAGCCTCGGGAGACTGCGCCAATGATTGCCAATGAAATCGCGCCGATTGCCAATTCGCTTTGGTCCGCAACGGCCAATCCAACGCCATCCTGCCCTGCGTTGACAGGCACGCAAGATACCGAGGTGGCCATCATCGGCGGCGGGTTCACCGGGCTATCGGCGGCCCTGCATCTGGCCGAACGGGGCGTGGCTGTCACGGTTCTGGAATCCGAGACACCGGGTTGGGGCGCATCGGGGCGCAATGGCGGGCAGGTGAACCCCGGCCTGAAAGAAGACCCTGATATGATCGGGGCGCATTTTGGCACCGAAATGGGCGGGCGCATGATCAAACTGGCAGGGGATGCCGCCAATCTGGTGTTTGATCTGATCCGCCGCCACAATATCGACTGTGCCGGATCGCAGACAGGCTGGATTCAACCCATCCATGATGCCGCTGCCCAAAATGTTGTGCAATCACGGGTGGAGCAATGGGCGCGGCGCGGTGCGCCGCTGCATATGCTCTCGGCGCAGGAAACGGCGCGCATGTTGGGCACCGAGGTCTATCTTGGCGGGATGATTGATGAACGCGGCGGCAATCTGCATCCGCTCAACTATGCGCTGGGGCTTGCCGATGCGTCGCAAAAGGCGGGGGCGGTGCTGCATGGCCAAAGCCGGGCCACCAAGCTTGAAAGCGGCGCAACCGGGCATGTTGTGCATACCGCCAAGGGCAAGCTGCGCGCGCGCAAGGTTTTGCTGTGCACCAACGGGTATACGGACGGTCTGGTGCCGCCCCTCAACAAAACGGTGGTGCCGATCCGGTCTGTTCAGGTGGCCACCGCCCCGCTCAGCGATAATATCCGGCAATCGATCCTGCCCGGCGGGCATTCTGCATCGGATAGTCGCCGTCTGTTGAATTACTTTCGGCTGGATCAGGAGGGCCGCTTTATCATGGGCGGGCGCGGTGCCTATGATACAAAGGGAATCCAGCGCCAGATGGCCGCGCTGCGCAAATCCTCTTTGGGAATGTATCCGCAGCTTGGTGATGCAGAATGGGTCTATGCTTGGGGCGGGTTTGTGGCGATGACGGCGGACCATTACCCGCATCTGAACCGGGTTTCCCCCACGATCATGGCCGCGATGGGATATAACGGGCGCGGCGTTGCCATGGCGACGGCCCTTGGCCATGTGCTGGCGGATTGGGCGGCAGGCATGCCAGAGGATCAGTTGGATTACCCGGTGACCGATCCGGCCCCTATCCCGTTTCATTTCTTGCGCAAACCCGCTGTCAGCGCCACTGTGGCATGGTATGGCTTGCGTGATCGCCTGGGCGTTTAGTGGGCGTTTAGTGGGCGTTTGGCCTGTTGCACAGCATGGCAAAAGGATGAGGCGCGCCAGATGGCTGAACGGGTAGAGATTGCTGTCATCGGGGCAGGCGTCATCGGGCTTGGCTGTGCCTACAGGCTGGCGCAAGCCGGGCATGATGTTGCGCTGATAGATCCCGAGACACCGGGCGCGGGCGCGTCTTATGGCAATGCAGGCACGATTGCCGATTACGCCGTGATGCCAGTGGGCAGCCCGGATGTGTTGCGTGATCTGCCGCGCCTTTTGTTTGACCGCAATTCGCCCCTGTCGATCCGCCATGCGGCCATTCTCTCGCTGGCCCCGTGGTTGGCGCGCTTTGCGTGGCAAAGCCTGCCAAAGGCCACCGCACGCAATGCCGCCGCCATTGCCGCGCTGACCGCAGATGCCGCGCCGCTTTGGCAACAGCTTGCCGCCGAGATTGGCGGCAGCCAGATCTTGCAACACCGCGGCGCGCTTTATTTCTATGACAGCCAAAAGGCGTTCCACAGCGCATCGGCCGATATGGCCCAGCGCCGCAAGCTGGGTGTCAGCGTTGATCTGGTTGGCCCGCAGGATGTGGCAGCCCTTGAACCCGGCCTGCCGCAAACCCATGGGGGCGCGTTCTTTCCCAACGCCGTGTTCATGTCTGATCCGGCTGCAATGGTGGCCTGCCTTGCCAGCGCCACCGACAGAATGGGCGTGCCGCATCTGCGCCATGCCATCACCCGGCTAGAGCCGCAGGCGCGCCATATCAGGTTGACCGGACCCGGTCTGCGGCTGGAGGCAGGGCGCGTTGTCATCGCCGCCGGGGCGCATTCCAAAAGACTGGCGCGGATGGCGGGCGACCATATCCCGCTAGAGACCGAGCGCGGCTATCACATTGAATGGGACATGCCAGATGCGCGCCTGTCCCGGCCCTGCTGCCCCACATCGCGCGGGTTTTACCTATGCCCGATGGCGGGCCGCCTGCGTGTTGCCGGCACGGTCGAGTTGGGCGGGCTGAGTGCGCCCCCCTCCCCCCATCGTCTTGCGCGGCTGGAGCAAGGCGCGCGCGCGATATTCCCGGATCTGGGCGTACCAAGCCGGACGTGGATGGGGTTTCGCCCGTCTATTCCGGATTCAGTACCTGTGATCGGTCCGGGGCGAGATCCGCGCGTCATCCATGCCTATGGCCACGGCCATATCGGCCTGACGCTGGCCCCTGCCACCGCTGATCTTGTGGCTGGCCTTATTGCCGCGCGCCCGGCGCCGGACCGCTTGGGCGCGTGCCGGGTCACCCGCTTTTGATCCGTGGCTTGTCATAGACAGGCGATAGGCCGATGCCCAAGCTTGGGTGAAATCCTTCGCCAACTGGGATAACGGGCAGCACCTGCACAGCGCCATCCGCTTCGTCACGCCAGATGCGCGTCACGCAGGGCTTGATCGCGCAACGCTCGCCAGCCGTGCCAGTCTCTATGCAAATGCACGGGCGCAAAACCCGCAACTGGCAACCCACTGGACCCGTCTGGCTCGACCCCGAAACCGAAATAGGCGCCCCTAAAATCAGAGACGCCGCATGAAATCGGCGGACAACAGCTTTGACAAACACCGGGCTGGCCTCCAGATCGCGCACGACCGATACAATCCGTTCCGCCGAGGCCCCGGCTTCCAGCCGGATCACGACTGCGCCCATGACAATCTCCGGCCGATCCTCCGCACCAGTTTTACCAAGCGGGGCATCGTCAACTGGTCCAACGATCCGAAACGCGAATTCCGCAGGATCTTCCGGCGCAGGCAGCACAAGCCGCCCGGTCCGCGCTTTCAGCTCATCCGGCCATTTCCGGTTCCGACGACCCCGGCCACCAACCGGGAGAACCTCCAATGTAGTCTCCATGGA
>JBLRWJ010000185.1:0-4064 GCA_047921315.1 Rhodobacterales bacterium
GGTGGCTGGCGTTCTGGGTGCTGCCCCTGCTGACATGGTTCCAACTGGTGCTGCGTATCCGCAACATCGCGGAACATGGCGCGGTTGAGGCGGTGGATGATCCGTTGCGCAACACGCGCACCACCTATGCGGGGCCACTGATGCGCCTGCTGGTGGCGCCTTATTGGGTGAATTACCATCTGGAGCATCATCTGGTGATGCATATCCCCGCCCGCAACCTGCCAAAGCTGCATGATCTGATGGTGGATCGCGGCCATGCCGCCAAGATGCAGATTGGCCGGAATTATCTGGATGTACTGCGCATCGCCTCATCGCGTCCGGCCTGAAGCGTATCGCGTTTGATTGCCTGCAATTGAGCGCGATATGCCCCAAAGCACCGACAGCCCCTGTTCTGTCTTGCGCCTGCGCGCTAGGTTCGCCCGGAGCACACCGAACCGACCCATTCCGATACAGGCCGCACCAATGCCCTATAACGCCCATGCCGCCTTCATCGCCCCTGCACGCGCACGGGCGCAGATCTGGCGGCTGATCGTCGGGCTGGTGCTGATCATGGCAATCATTCTTGGGCTGACAGCCCTGTTCCACGCCGCCCTTCTGGCGCTGGGGTCCGAGGCGCTGCACCGCGATGTGACCCGGCTTGAGGGGACGGGAAGCACCCCCGCCGGGGTTTTGGCGCTGCTCTACAGCTTTGTAATCATGATCATTGCAACAGCCGCCGTGACCGCACAGGTGCATAGACGCAGCCCCCTCACCCTGCTGGGGCCGATCCCGCAGCTTTTGCGCCAGTTCGGGGCGACACTTGCGGTGCTGATCGCCCTTGGTATCGTGATCACGGTGCTGCCGCCTTGGGGCTATGACAGCCCTGTGGTGGCAGGCGTGCCGCCGCTGACATGGATACTGCTGCTGCCGGTCTCATTGCTGGCCGTGCTTGTGCAAACCTCGGCCGAGGAGATCCTGTTTCGTGGCTATATCCAGCAACAGCTTGCCGCGCGCTTTGCCAGCCCGCTGATCTGGATGGTAGCCCCCGCTATCATATTCGGGCTGCTGCATTACCGCCCCGATGCCGGGGCCAATGGCGGGCTGATCATGCTGTGGGCGGCGGGATTTGCGCTGGTGGCGGCTGATCTGACAGCGCGGGCGGGCACGTTGGGGCCAGCGATTGCACTGCATTTCATGTCCAACACCAGCGCGCTGTTGTTTTTGTCAGCCGAGGGCACGCTGTCCGGCCTTGCCCTGTTCCGGTTGCAGGTGGATATGGCCGATCCGGTTGCGATGCGCCCCTATCTGATGATCGACGCGATGGTGATCCTTGTCGGATGGCTGGCCGCCCGTCTGGCGATTCGGCGCTGATGGCGCGCCCTGCCTATGCGCTGCATGCGCGGTTTATCGCCCCGGCCCGCGCCGCGTGTGACCCACGCCTGCTCTTGATCGGTATTCTGGTGATCGAGGCGGTCTTTCTGGCCTCCGTCCACCTGATGGAGCCTTTTCTGGCGCTGGTGCCGCTTGCCCCGCCCGAAGATGTCGCCAGCGGATCAACCCCGCGCGGGTTGTTGATCCAACTTGGCAGTTTCGCCATCCTTGGCCTTGCCGTTGTCATGGTCAGCCGCCGCCTGCATGGACGTGGATTCAACAGCCTGATCGGGCCACCCGCTCAGGCGTGGCGGCAATTGCTGCGCGTCAGCCTGATCCTTGGCGCGCTGGTGCTGCTGATCGAATTTGTGCCCCCCGACACAGAGGTTCTGCAACAGGCCGCGATGCGCCCGCTGCCGCAATGGCTGGCCATTTTGCCGCTGGCAATCGGCGCGTTGCTGATCCAGACCGGCGCGGAGGAGCTGTTTTATCGCGGCTATATCCAACAGCAACTGGCGGCGCGTTTCCAGCAGACATGGGTCTGGATGGGCCTGCCCAGCCTGTTGTTCGCCTTGGCCCATTATTCCCCCACGGGGCCGCAGACCGAGGCTGCGCAATATGTGATCTGGTCCTTCCTGTTTGGCATGGCCGCAGCAGATCTGACAGCGCGCAGCGGCACGCTTGGCCCCGCCATCGCCTTTCATCTGGTCAATAACGCCTTGGCTTTCTTGCTGTATGGCGATGCGGGCGGGGCTGATTCAGGCCTGTCGCTGTTTTTGTTTCCCACCGATCAGGCTACGGACATGTTGCTGCTGCCTGTCCACAGCCCAACGTATCAGCCATTTGACCTGCAGCGCCTGATTGATGCGCCGTTTCTGTTTGAACTGGTCGGCATCGGCATTCTTTGGGTTGGCGCGCGCATCGCGATGCGGCGCTGATTGCAATTTACCGCCCGAGGGCTTAACTCGGCGCATGAAACACCTGACAGACACGCGACCCAACGATAAGGCCCGCCGCCCATGAACTGGATCACCAATTACGTCCGCCCAAGGATCAACTCGATCTTTTCGCGCCGCGAAGTGCCTGAAAACCTCTGGACGAAATGCGACTCCTGCGGGACCATGCTGTTTCACCGCGAACTCAGCGATAACCAGAATGTCTGCACCTCTTGCGGGCATCACATGCCGATCACGCCGCGGGCGCGTTTTGCGGCGCTGTTCGATGGCGGTGTGTTCTCCGAAGTGTCCGTGCCCGAGGCTTTGGCCGATCCGCTGCAATTCCGCGACCAGAAGAAATATCCCGAACGGATGAAAGCGGCGCAGAAAGCCACCGGCGAACGCGACGCCATGCTGGTGGCGACAGGGGATATCGGGCGCACGCCCATTGTGGCTGCGGCGCAGGATTTTACCTTTATGGGCGGCTCTATGGGCATGTATGTCGGCAACGCGATCATCGCTGCCGCCGAAGAAGCGGTAAAGCTCAAACGCCCGCTGGTCCTGTTTTCCGCAGCCGGTGGCGCGCGCATGCAAGAGGGGATCCTGTCCCTGATGCAGATGCCACGCTCGACCGTGGCGATCCAGATGCTGAAAGAGGCGGGCCTGCCCTATATCGTGGTGCTCACCCACCCGACAACGGGCGGGGTGACCGCGTCTTATGCGATGCTGGGCGATGTGCATATTGCGGAACCGGGCGCGCTGATCTGCTTTGCCGGACCGCGTGTGATTGAGCAGACCATCCGCGAAAAGCTGCCCGAAGGGTTCCAGCGGGCCGAATACCTGCTGGATCACGGTATGCTTGACCGCGTGACACCGCGCACCAAACTGCGCGAGGAACTGATCACCCTCATCCGTATGCTGATGCGCCAGCCTCCGGCTGTGCGGGGCGATCTGCCTGCCCCCGAAGCAGCCGCCGATACGCCCCCTGCCGCCCCCGATACCGCGACCTGATCCGCCCATGGCATCGCACGGATCGGACCTTATCCTTGACCGGATGATGGCGCTTCACCCCAAGATCATCGACCTGACGCTGGACCGTGTCTGGCGCCTTCTGGCGGCGCTGGACAATCCGCAAAACCGCCTGCCGCCGGTGATCCATATTGCCGGCACCAATGGCAAAGGCAGCACGCAGGCGATGATCCGCGCGGGTCTGGAGGCTGCGGGCCACAGCGTGCATGCCTATACCTCGCCGCATCTGGCGCGCTTTCATGAACGTATCCGGCTGGCCGGCACCCTGATTTCAGAGCCGCACCTGACCGCAACGCTGGAAGATTGCTATACCGCGAACGCAGGGGCCGACATCACCTATTTCGAGATCACGACCTGCGCCGCGCTGCTGGCCTTTGCCCGCACGCCTGCCGATTACACCTTGCTGGAGGTGGGTCTGGGCGGGCGGCTGGATGCAACAAATGTGATCGAGAAGCCCGCATTGTGCATCATCACGCCGGTTTCCTTGGATCATGAGCAATATCTGGGCGATACCGTGGCCAAGATTGCAGGCGAAAAGGCGGGCATCCTCAAACGTGGCGTGACCTGCATCGTCGGCCCCCAAACCGATGAGGGGTTGGACGCAATCGAGGACGCAGCCGCCCGGATCGGTGCGCCCTTGCTGATCCATGGCCAGCACTGGCATGTCACGCGCGAAGGCGACAGGCTGATCTATCAGGATGAAAACGGTCTGGTCGATCTGCCTTTGCCCAATCTGCCCGGCGCGCATCA
>JBLRWJ010000186.1:0-4058 GCA_047921315.1 Rhodobacterales bacterium
GCTTGCGCTCTGCCCTTCGCGCGCTTCTTCTTGCCTGAAATATCCGCGCCGCAGGCATCCACAGCGCGTCCCGTTGGGCCGCTGGCCGGGCAGGCTCAGCCCTTGCCACCATCCTCATCACCGGCATCGTCACCCGCGCCATACTGGCGAAACAGCCCCCCCTGCGAGATGAAAAACGCAAAGATCGCCGCCGTCAGGCCAAAGGTCTTGAAATAGACCCAGGCTTCCGTGCTCATCAGCCGCCAGACCACCTCGTTCAGCACCGCCAGTCCAAAGAAGAACACCGCCAGCCGCCGCGTCAGGATCATCCAGCCCTCAGGCGCCAGCGGCATCATCTCTTCCATCAGATGCTGCAAATAGGATTGCCCGCGCAACAGACCAAAGCCCAGAATGGCCGCGAAAAGCACATAGATGATCGTGGGTTTCATCTTGAAGAAACGGTCATCATTCAGCCAGACAGACAGCCCGCCAAACACCACCACCAAGAGCAGCGTGATGACCTGCATCCTTGACAGCTTGCCGGTCAGTTTCCACAAAATCCCGGTGGTCAGCATCATCAGCGGGATAAACCCCGCTGTTACAAGGATAAAGCCGCCATATTCAGCGCCGCCAATCGTGAACACCCGATCTTTCAGCCAAAGATAGGCCACGAAAAACGCGATCACCGGCCCCAGTTCCAGCGCGGTTTTCACCATCGGGTTGATTTCCTTTCCCCCCGGCTTGCTGTCCGCCTTATGCTCCATCTTGCGCTCCATCTTGCCCTGCACCTGCATGTGTCATTTCCCGAACTGCACGATCACCGCGCCCAGCGCGATCAGGCACATCAGCGCAATCCGGCGCGGGCCCACGGTTTCCTTCAGCACCAGCCAGCCGATCAGCGCGGCAAACACGGTTGATGTTTCGCGCAGCACCGCCGCCTCGCCCACCTTGTCCAGCCGCGTCGCCAACATGATGGAGCCAAAGCTGAAAAAGGCAATCACCGCGCCGATCACGCCGCGCCGCATCAAGGGGGCCACGGCCGGGCGCAGCGGCGCGGATATCGCCCGCCAGCGTGCCACGGCGACCACCGGCATGAACAGCCCGTCTATCAGGAAAAACCACATCAAAAAGGTAAATGGGTCCGCCGTGGCGCGGATGCCGTAGGCGTCATATGTGGTATAAAGCGCCACGAACAACCCGGTCAGCACCGCCAGCCCCAGCGCCATATTCAGCGTATCGCGGTTCAGCGTGATATGGATCAGGTTATAGACCGCCAGCCCGAAAATCCCCACAAGCAGCACCGCCACCCCAAACCATTGGGTCAGGGTGAACAGCTCGCCAAACAGCAACCACGCCCCGATCACCGCAAATAACGGCCCCGTGCCACGCACCACCGGATAGACAACCGTATATGCGCCGCGCGTATAGGCCATGGCCTGCAGGCATTTATAGGCGGTATGGATCACGAAGGCGCCTGCAAAGATGGGCCACATATGCGGCTCTGGCCATGGCACGACGAACAGGGCAAAGGGGGCTGCGATCATCGCGTAGTTGATGTCAATCGCGCCGCGCATCAGCCACGGATCATGCCGCCCTTTCTGCATCGCGCCGAAAATGGCGTGCAACACAGCCGCCAGCAGCGCCAGAAGCGTGGCCACCTGACTCCCAGCCGCTGTGCCTTCCAGCGAGACGAGCCATGCGCTCATGCACGCAAACGTCCGGGGCTGCGGCCAAGGCTTTCATCATGCAATTCGCGCGCGCGGCGCGAGATGTCGATCTCTGCCCCGTCACGGCCGATCACCACATCGCCCCCCTCGGCGGCATAGGCGTATTCGTCGATCAGTTCCTGCTCCAATGTGTCCAGCACGAATCCGTTGCGATGTTCCGGCAACAGGCACAGATCAAAGATGCGCGGGGCGGCGTCCAGATGCGCATCCCAGATCAGGCGGCCAAAGCCCACCACCTGCCCCGCACTCAGCACCACGCATTCGCTCATCACAAGGCGGTCATCGGGCCAATCCTCAACCTCATCCGCCTCGCGCAGGCGTGCGCTATCAATCACCGTCTCAAGGGCGGTGATGTCGGGCTGGAAATCCGCGGTGCGTCTTATTTCTAGCATCAAGGTCATGCCCTACCTGTCCAGACCTGTCAGCGCGCGGGCAAATTCTTCGGGATCGAACGCATCCAGATCATCGATCTGTTCGCCCACGCCGATGGCATGGATCGGCAGGCCAAACTTATCCGCCAGCGCCACCAGCACGCCGCCCTTGGCGGTGCCGTCCAGCTTGGTCATCACAAGGCCTGACACATCGGCCAGCTTGCGAAAAATCTCAACCTGGCTCAGCGCGTTCTGGCCGGTTGTCGCATCCAGCACCAGCAGCGTGTTATGGGGGGCGCTGGGGTCTTTCTTGCGGATCACGCGCACGATCTTTGACAGCTCTTCCATCAGGTCGGCGCGGTTTTGCAACCGCCCGGCGGTGTCGATCAACAGCAGATCCGCGCCCTCGGCCTCGGCGCGGGTCATCGCATCAAAGGCCAGACTGGCGGGGTCCGATCCTTCGGGTGCTGTCAGCACAGGCACCCCGGCGCGATCGCCCCAGACCTGCAACTGTTCGACAGCCGCCGCGCGGAACGTATCGCCCGCCGCGATGATCACCGATTTGCCAGCGGCGCGGAACTGGCTGGCCAGCTTGCCGATGGTCGTGGTCTTGCCGGAGCCATTCACGCCGACAACCAGCACCACTTGCGGGGTCTTGGTATAGATCGGCATCGGGCGCGCCACGGGTTCCATGATGCGGGCAATCTCATCGGCCAGCGCGCGTTTGATATCGATGACGGACAGTTTGCGCCCGTAGCGCCCCTCGGCCAGGTTGGCGGTGACGCGCAGCGCGGTATCCACCCCCATATCCGAAGCGATCAGCAATTCCTCAAGCTGTTCCAGCATCGCATCATCCAGCACACGGCGCATGACGGTGCCTGACAGTGGCGCAACGGCAGGTGCGGCGGGAACGGCGGCTGGCACAGCGGGGTCTGCTTCTTTGGCTGGTGCCTTTGCGGCGGAGCGCCCCAGCAAACGCCCCAAAAGGCCCGGCTTGGCGCTGGCGGGATTGGTCGGGATTTCGGATGGCGTGCCAAGGGGAATTTCCATCGGCGCAGGGCCGGGCAGGCTATCGCCTTGCGGCTGCGGCACTTCCTGCGGCCAGTCGCGTGGCATCTCATCGGGTTGATCGTCCGGTATTTCCTGTGGGATATCTTCGGGCAGATCGTCCGGTTCCTGCGGTTCTTCCGGCGCGTCCGGTTCATCAGGCCCATCGGGCGCATCCGGTTCAGGCACGTCCTCAGGCTCTGGCACGGCTTCAGGCTCTGGCACGTCCTCAGGCTCTGGCGCAGGTGTTGGGTCTGGTTCAGGTGTAGGTTCTGGCTCTGGCGTTGGCGGCGTTACAGGATCGGTGCCGCGGATGATCGCAGCCTCTTGCCCCGCAAACTCTTGTGCGTCAGCCTCTTGTGCTTCAGCCTCGCCGCCTTGGGCCACAATATCATCCAGCCCCTTGTCCAGACGGGACGAGGAGGTGAACAGCCGCTGCTTGAGTTTACCGAAGAATGACATTTCCGCCTCAGGAATTGAATTGTCTTCACCTAGACACTCTTGCCCGGATTTGAAAGCCCCCAGCGACAAACAGTCAAACCTTGGGTGCGCGCCGCAGCTTATCGCAGGCCAGTGGGCACGCTTTGGGGAAATCCGCTGACATGGCGCACCGCGACGGATTGATCACTGGCCAAATCGGGGGGGAGTAAGGCAGGATACCCCCTATGATATATCTATTCGCGCGCCTTGCCCCGTCCCGCCTGACCCTGCAACCATGGATTGTGGCGCTGGTCCTTGTGGTGATGCCCCCCATGGGCCACGCCCAATCCGGCCAACCCCAATCCAGCCAACCCCAATCCAGCCAACGCATGAGCGCCGAGGCCTTTGACAGCTACACGCGCGGGCAGACCTTCACCTATGGGGCCGGGGCCGAGCCTTATGGCGCGGAGGAATATCTTGATAATCGTCGCGTGCGCTGGTCCTTTCTGGACGG
>JBLRWJ010000187.1:0-3985 GCA_047921315.1 Rhodobacterales bacterium
TGCCCGTCATGGACCACGGCGATATCATCCCAATAGGCGAAATTCTCGCGGATCGTGGCGGCGCTGACCGGATCATTCCCCGCCAGATTGCCCAGCGCATCATCCGACAGGACCACGCCCCAGCCAAAGGTGTCATCGGCGCGGTTACGCTCGAACACCGTCACCTGCGTGTCAGGCTGGCGCAATTTCATTGATATGGCGAAATACAGGCCTGCCGGCCCGCCCCCAAGACATGCGATCTTCATTCCGCATCACCCTTCCCTAAGGTCACAGGAAAAGCCTATCCGCGTTCAGATTTATTTCAAGCATAAATGTTTTAAGTATGAAATAAATTTGGACCCGCAAAAATAAACGCCTGTTTTCAATGCGATGCACCCCATGTCACGAAGCCAATTGCCAGTCATGACATGGCGCATTAGGCTGCAGGCTGCATCCGGAGGCCGCGCAAATGTCCCATATCTTTCCCCGCCACACCCGCCAAACCGTTCCCACTGTTGCCGCAGGGGAGGGCTGCTATCTGATTGATTCGACCGGAAAGCGGTATCTGGACGGATCGGGCGGCGCGGCTGTGTCCTGCCTTGGCCATGGTGATCAGACCGTCATCAACGCGATCAAGGCCCAGTTGGACAAGGTTGCCTTTGCCCATACCGGATTTTTCACATCAGAACCCGCCGAGGCGCTGGCCGATCTGCTGATTGCACAGGCGCCCAAGGGCATCGAGCGTGTCTATCTGGTCTCTGGCGGGTCCGAGGCGACAGAGGCCGCCATCAAGCTGGCGCGGCAATACTGGGTCGAAAAGGGCCAGCCGCAGCGCGGGCGGCTGATTGCGCGGCAGCAAAGCTATCATGGCAACACCATCGGTGCGCTGTCAGCGGGCGGCAATGCGTGGCGGCGCACGCAATTCGCGCCGCTTCTGCTGGATGTGAGCCATATCGCGCCCTGCTACGATTACCGCCTGCGCCATGACGGGGAAAGCGCAGAGGATTACGGCCTCCGTGCCGCCAATGCGCTGGAGGAGGAATTGCTCCGCGTTGGCCCGGAAACGGTGATGGCCTTCATGGCCGAACCCGTGGTGGGCGCGACCGCTGGCGCGCTGACACCCGCGCCGGGCTATTTCAAGCGCATCCGCCAGATTTGCGATAAATACGGCATCTTGCTGATTTTAGACGAGGTGATGTGCGGCATGGGGCGCACCGGCGATCTGTTCGCCTGCGAGGCGGACGGGATCAGCCCCGATATCCTGTGTATCGCCAAGGGTTTGGGCGCGGGATACCAGCCGATCGGCGCGATGCTGTGCAGCGGGCAGATTTATGACACGATTGCGCAAGGCACTGGGTTTTTCCAGCATGGCCACACCTATCTGGGGCATCCTGCGGCGGCGGCGGCGGGGCTGGCGGTTGTCTCCTCCATCCTTGAGCGTGATCTGATTGCGCGGGTGCGCGTGCAGGGTGACAAACTGGCCGAACGGTTGCAGGTGCGGTTTGGCCAGCACCCGCATGTCGGCGATATACGCGGGCGCGGGTTGTTCCGTGGCATCGAACTGGTGGCGGACCGCGACACCAAAGCCCCCTTTGATCCGGCACGCGGCATCGCGGGCAAGCTGAAAAAGGCCGCGTTCGAGGCTGGGCTGATCTGCTATCCGATGGCGGGCACAATAGACGGGCGATTGGGCGATCATGTGCTGCTGGCACCGCCGTTTATCATAGAGGACATCCAACTGGATGAGCTGACGGATAAGCTGTCGCACGCGCTGGAGCAGGTTCTTGCCGCCTAAACCCATAAAAATGCATATAAATCATATGCTTGAAAATGCATCCACCCAAAGTGACCTCTACGTCAACCCTTTCCCGCGTTGCACTTTGGGAAAATGGCAGTAGGGTTATGATTAAAATATAATCAAAGGCTGCGTTTAACAGCCGAAAGCCAGCCGCGTACATGTGGCTGACCAACACCAGAGGCAGACCAGCACAGGCAAGACGTCTCTCGGCACCCGAGCTTGAAACAAGGGAGACAAGATATGAAAATGCTCAAAACCGCATCAATGACGGCGGTTATCGCGCTATCAGCGCAGATGGCGCATGCACAGGAACGGTTCATCACCATCGGGACCGGCGGTCAAACGGGCGTCTATTACGTGGTCGGCCAGTCAATCTGCCGCCTCGTGAACCGGGGCACGGCGGATCACAACCTGCGCTGCACCGCACCTTCTACCGGCGGCTCGATCGCCAATATCAACGCGATCAAACAGGGCGATATGGATATGGGCGTGGCCCAGTCCGACTGGCAGTTTCATGCCTATAACGGCTCCTCGCAGTTTGACGGTGATCCCTATGACAAACTGCGCGCCGTGTTCTCGGTGCATGGGGAACCCTTTACCGTTCTGGCGCGCGCCGATGCGGGCGTGACCGAGTTTGCGGAACTCAAAGGCAAGCGTGTCAATGTCGGCAATCCCGGATCAGGGCAGCGCGCCACAATGGATGTGGTTCTGGACGCCCTTGGCTGGACGCTGGACGATTTCGGCATGACATCCGAATTGCAGCCCACAGAACAGGCCGCCGCTTTGGGTGACAACAATGTGGATGCTATCGTCTATACCGTGGGCCATCCCAATGGCTCGATCCAGGAGGCGACATCGACCGTGCAATCGCGGCTGGTCAACCTGACCGGACCCGAGATCGACAAGCTGATCGCGGATAACCCCTATTACGCGGCAGCCACCATTCCGGGCGGCATGTATGCCAATAACGACGCAGATACCCAGACCTTCGGCGTCAAGGCCACCTTTGTCACCTCGTCTGATGTGGCCGAGGATGTGGTCTATACCGTTGTGCAGGCCGTGTTCGAGAATTTTGACCGCTTCAAGGGGCTGCATCCTGCCTTTGCCAACCTGACCGAGGAAGAGATGATCGCCGATGGCACCTCTGCCCCGCTGCATCCGGGTGCGGAAAAGTATTACCGTGAGCGTGGCTGGATCGAGTAAGCGCGCCGCGTTGATGTGATACTGTCCGGCCCGCGGCCTGTTGCGGGCCGGACAACACCCTGCCCGCAACGCGGCAGGCGTAAGCCAGTCAACCAGCAGGGACCCCAAAGATGAGCGATGACCCCAAACGCAGCACGACCGCTCAGACCAGCGCCGAAGGGCTAAGTCAGGAAGAACTGGACGCCTTGGTCGCCGCCGCCGATACGGGCGGGCGCACCCCGTCCAAACCTGTGGCGATGTTCATCATGCTGGTGGCGCTGGCATGGTCGCTGTTCCAGCTTTGGATCGCCTCACCTGTGCCTTTCATGCTGGGGTTCGGCATCTTCAACGATACCCAGGCACGCTCGTTCCATCTGGCCTTTGCCTTGTTTCTGGCCTTTGCCGCCTATCCGGCTGCGCGGGGGATTTTCCAGACAGGTCTGGCGATTGTCGTGCCGGTCACCCTGTCGGCGCTGTTCATCTATGGCAGCCGTGCAGGTGATCCTGTCTGGTGGATTCCGGCTGTGGCCGCTGTGGTGATCGGTGCGGTTCTGCTGGGATCACCGCGCCAACGCATCCCCGCATGGGAATGGCTGCTGGCCATTCTGGGCGCTGCAACGGCGCTTTATGTCTTTGTCTACTATGCCGAGATCAGCCGCCGCGTCGGCGCGCCCATCCTGCAGGATTTTGTCATGGCCGTCATCGGTATCATGGTCCTGCTGGAGGCGACACGCCGCGCGCTTGGCCCGGCGCTGATGATCGTGGCAACGGTCTTTCTGATCTACACCTTCCTTGGGCCGATGATGCCCTCCATCATCGCGCATAAGGGCAATTCCCTGTCCGAAGTGGTCAATCACCAATGGATCACATCGCAGGGCGTGTTTGGGATCGCCCTGGGTGTGTCCACCTCTTTCGTGTTCCTGTTCGTGCTGTTCGGCTCGCTGCTGGATAAGGCCGGGGCGGGTAATTATTTCATTCAGGTCGCCTTCAGCCTGATGGGCCATATGCGCGGCGGTCCGGCCAAGG
>JBLRWJ010000188.1:0-3967 GCA_047921315.1 Rhodobacterales bacterium
GTGACGGGGCTGTCATGGATGATGGCCACGCGGTCACCGTGGCCCGCCTCGACATGGCGGTCAACGGCGTTCCAGCAGGTGTTGACCTCAGCATCCTTGAACCATTCGTAAAGCGGGGCGTGATCCGCGAACAGCGCCTTTGAGGGCGGCTTGACCCAATCAATGGCGCGGGCCTGTTCCATCCAGAAACCCTCTGGGTCGGCCTTCCAGCCTGCATAGACGTCCTTGTATGCCATGGTATCCCTCCTCCGGCGCTTGAACTGGCTTACCCAAGGTCAGGCCGCCCGCGCAAGGGGCTTGTCAGGGTCAATGCGCCAAAGCCCTGCGCGCAATGGTCACGTTTCGCGCTAACGGGGCCGCATGCCTGCCATCATCGTGGCCCCGCAACGATGCCCTGATCGAAAAGCTGGGCGATCTCACGCGCTGGCAGGCCCGCGACATCGGCCAGCACTTCTTCGGTATTGGCCCCCAGAATCGGTGCTGCGCAGGGGGCGGGTGTTGTGGCGGCTGAAAACGTCAAGGGTGAGGCGGGCACCGGATAGCGCCCGATGCCGGGTTGCTCGACATGGGCGAACATCGGGTTGTCGCCGGGTTGCAGATCGGGGTCTTCGCGCACGGCGCGGGCAAAGCTGCGAAATTCTGACCATGTCAGGCCCTGACCCTCGAATAGCGGCGCGATCTGGGCCAGGGTGCGGGCGGCGAACCAGGGGATCAGTGCCGCGGTGATCATGGCGCGCGCCTCCCAGCGGGCGGCCTCCTTGGACAGGTCCAGCCCTGTCTGGCGGGCAATCCCCTCCATCGCGCCCGCGCTGTCCGTGACCTTGACCAGCCCGCGCCATTGCCGGTCAGTCAAGCCGATCACCATGATCCGCCGCCCGTCCGCGCACAGAAAATCCTGCCCGTAGGCCCCATAAAGCGCATTGCCGCTTTTGGGCCGGTCAACGCCGTTCACGACCACCTCGCCGATGATGCCCAGATGGCCCAGCATGGCGGCGGCCACATCCTTGAGGCTGAGGTCCACATCCTGCCCCGCGCCGGTGCGCAGGCGGTGCCGTTCTGCCGCCAGAAGGGCAGAGACCGCCATATGGCCCGCGATGCAATCCCATGCGGGCAGCACATGCGCCACCGGGTCCGCGCTGCCTGTAGGCCCCGTGGCATCGGGAAACCCCAAGGCGGGGTTGACGGTGTAATCCACGGCGGGGCGACCGTGGCGATCCCCCGATAGCGTGACCATGATCAGATCAGGGCGGAACTGGCTGAGCGTGGGGTGATCCATCCAGCCGCGCACCCGCAGATTGGTCAGGAACATACCGGCATCCTCGCCCGGGGCGGTGATGATCTGCGTCACCAGCTCGCGCCCGCGCGGGGATTTCATATCGACCGCGACCGAGCGTTTGCCCTTGTTCATACCGGCCCAGAACAGGCTTTGGCCCTGATCGGTCACAGGCCAGCGATGCGCGTCAAGCCCGCCCTCCAGCCTGTCAAAGCGGATCACATCCGCGCCCATCTGTGCCAGCGTCATCCCCGCCAGCGGAATGGCGACAAAGGCCGACCCCTCAACCACGCGCATACCGTTCAAGATACCCTGCATCAGGACCAGCCTGCCGTGGCCTGCGTGCCGATATGCCCTGCGGGGGCGGCGGTATATAGTGTCATGCTGTGGTCCTTGTTCATGGTCCCGATCAGGCGCAAGGCGTGGCTGTCGAACATCGGATGCACCCCGCGATACCGGAAGGTTTCAGGGGCGCGACCCGCGTGGCGGGTGGCTGCGTCAATCAGCAGGCTGGCCTGTAGCGGGCCATGCACGACAAGGCCGGGGTAATGTTCCACCCCGGTGGCATAATCGCGGTCATAATGGATGCGGTGGGCGTTGAAGGTGACAGCCGAGTAGCGAAACAGGCGCACCGGGTCCATTGTGACGGTTTCGTCAAAATCGGCCACATCGGGGGCGGGCAAAGGCTTGGGCGGTGCGTAGCGATCCGGCAGCGGCAGGTAGACGATGGTCTGGTCCTCGGTCACGGCAGGGCCTTGCGCGCCGTCAATCCGGTGGCGTATGGTCAGCACGGCCATCGGAGTCTGGCCGGCCTGTTTGTGTTCAAGGCTGGTAATCTCGGAATGCCGGATCAACGGCTCGTCCACATGCAGGGGGGCATGGAAGGTCAGCGCGCCGCCTGCCCACATCCGCCGTCCCAAGCCCAGATCAGGCAGAAAGCCGCCCAGCTTTGGGTGTCCATCGGTGCCGATATCCTCCATCGCGGCAGTGGGCGCAAAAGCTGCCCAGTGCCACAACAGGGGCAGGGGATCGCCTGTGGCCAATGTGCCCGCCTGCCAATGCGGGCGCAGGGTTGCGCCGATCATATCGGCCTGCTGGGCGGTGATTGCGCCCGCGGCTTGGGTCACGCGGCCTACCGCTGATGCATTGCCCTCCATGGCTGGCCCCTTCCAGAATGATGTTACCAAAAACATTCATAAAGAGAAATATTATTACTTATATGCTTGTCAATACGTAATCTTTTGTATGCAGAGGTGCACAAACTCCGCCTGCACCTGTGGCGCGACGGGGATGAGTATTTTGGGAACAATGAAAGGCAGGCCGGCAGGCCCCCTTATGGGGCATGCTGTTTTCGGGGGGCAGCCTCAGCCGTAATGTGCCACGGGCGTGCCCGCGATAGCCGCCATATTGAGCAGGCCGCGCGGTGTGATGGAGGGGCTGACGATATGGGCGCGGTTGCCCATGCCCATCAGGATCGGGCCAACCTCCAGCCCGCCTGCCTTCATCTTGAGGATGTTGCGCACGCCGGATGCGGCATCGGCATGGGCGAAGATCAGCACATTGGCGGCCCCTTGCATCCGGCTGTCGGGAAAGATGCGGGCGCGCAATTCGGGGTCCAGCGCGCTATCTACGTTCATCTCGCCCTCATAGCAGAAATCGCGGGAGGTGGCGTCAAGGATCGCAAGGGCGGCGCGCATGCGAACACCTGCATCCGTGTCCATATTGCCGAATTGCGATTGCGTGCAGAAGGCGACATTGGGCACCAGACCGAAGCGGCGGACATGGCGCGCCGCCCCGATCGCGGCCTCGGCCAGTTCATCCGGGGTGGGGGCTACACGGACATGGGTATCGGCGATGAAAAGCGGCCCGTCTTCGAGAATCATCAGCGAGAGCGCGCCATGCGGGCGATAGGTGGCGCTGCCCAGCACCTGATTGACATATTTCAGATGCCAGCGGAATTCACCGAAGGTGCCGCAGATCAGGCTGTCGGCCTCATTGCGATGGACCATGACCGCGCCGATGGCGGTGGTATTGGTGCGCATGATGGCGCGGGCGAGATCCGGCGTGACACCGCGCCGCGCCATGATCTGGTGATAGCTGCCCCAGTAATCGCGGTAGCGCGGATCGTTTTCCGGGTTCACGATCTGCACATCCTGCCCGATACGCAGGCCAAGCCCGGCGCGGGCGCTGCGGGCCTCGATCACTTCGGGGCGGCCGATCAGGATGGGCTTTTCGGTGGTTTCCTCCAGAATGGCCTGAGCGGCGCGCAGCACGCGCTCGTCCTCGCCTTCGGCAAAGACGATGCGGCGCTCGGCTGTGGCGGCGGCATTGAAGACGGGGCGCATCAGCAAGGCGGATTTGAAGACCGAACCGTCCAGTCTGGCCTTGTAGGCGGCCAGATCATCCAGCGGGCGGGTGGCCACGCCGGTATCCATCGCGGCGCGGGCCACGGCTGTGGACACGACACCGGACAGGCGCGGATCAAACGGTTTGGGGATCAGATAATCCGCCCCGAACGTCATTTGTTCGCCTTGATAGGCGGCGGCTGCCTCGGCGCTGGTGGTGGCGCGGGCCAGGGCTGCGATCCCGTCGATACAGGCGATTTGCATTGCGTCGTTGATCTCGGTTGCGCCCACATCCAGCGCGCCACGAAAGATGAAGGGAAAACACAGCACGTTATTGACCTGATTGGGA
>JBLRWJ010000189.1:0-3950 GCA_047921315.1 Rhodobacterales bacterium
ATGCGGGGCCAGTCATCAGAGCGGCGGTCGTGAGGGCAAGGTAGGTTCTGCGGAACATCTTGGTCTCCATATTCTATTACGGTCAATGCCTGCGTTGGCATCACAAGGAATACTCCTGAGATGCAGCATTGGTTCACCGGGGATTTCCGCCTGCCCTGCTTGACGAAAAGAGGCGCCGCCCTAAGCCGCGCCCCTTTGGTGTTTCCATTAAAAACCTTGTGATAGTGCGCGAGTTATCCGTGATCAGATCCGCGTCAGTTTGAGCAGATCATTCCCCGATGGCGTTGCGCGCGATGGTATCCAACAGAGTCTCTACCTCTTTCATCGGGCCTTCGGGAAAGGCGCGATAGCCGATCATCGTCTGGTCCGGTGTGTCGGGCGAAACGGCAACAAAGATATTATAGGGGCAATAGGCGATGTTCATCGGGTCCGCCTCCATCACTTTGCGCGATAGGGCGGCAGAACAGAAACTGTAGATATCCGCCTTGAGGAAAATAGTGATGTCAGACCCGACATCGGCCTTGGTCCGTTCCAGCATATCGCCGACATGCGAGGTGGCATCAATCACCAGCCCCTGACCGATGATGGCGTTTTCCAGGCCGAACATCACGTCCTCGAATGGCTGATCCGTGGTATAGGTGACCATGGCCTGAGCATGCGCCGAAACTGCCATGCAACTGGCCAGACAGGCTCCGATCATCAACTGTTTCATCACAACATTTCTCCCTTATGGGCACAAAGCCCGAATGCGGCACGAACAAGCCTTGCCGCTGTTTCATAATGCCATCAGTTTATACGGCGATGCGATGCGTGTCTTGATACAAATCAAAAGGATTGAATATATGGATTTCGGAACCAATGCATTGGTGTTTCTGGCGCTGCTGTTTGTGCTGATGCTGGGGCTGGCTGTTCTGGCAGTGCTGCTGTTTTATGTGGTGGACAAGGTGCAGACCGGCGATGCCGTGCGGCGCAACTATCCGGTGATCGGGCGGTTCCGGCATTTGTTCACCGCGCTGGGCGAGTTTTTCCGCCAGTATTTCTTTGCCATGGACCGCGAGGAGATGCCCTTCAACCGGGCGCAGCGCGAATGGGTCAATCACGCGACAAAGGGGCAGGGCAATACGGTGGCCTTCGGATCGACGCGCAACCTGTCGATTCCGGGCACGGCGATTTTTGTCAACGCGGTGTTTCCGCCGCTGGATGATGAATTCTCGGTCACGCAGCCGATGATTATCGGGCCAACGGCGACGATTCCGTATCGGGCGAAATCCATCTTCAACATTTCCGGCATGAGCTATGGCGCGATCTCGCGCCCCGCGGTGGAGGCGTTGAGCCGTGGTGCCGCCAAGGCAGGCATCTGGCTGAATACGGGCGAGGGGGGGCTGTCGCCGTTCCACCTGAAAGGGGCCTGCGATATTGTTTTCCAGATCGGCACCGCAAAATACGGCGTGCGCGATGCGGATGGCAATCTGTGTGATGACAAGCTGCGCGAAGTGTCCGAGCATCCGCAGGTGCGCATGTTCGAGTTGAAGCTGGCGCAGGGGGCCAAGCCCGGCAAGGGCGGCATCCTGCCCGGCGAAAAGGTCAACGCCGAAATCGCAGCGATCCGGGGCATTCCTTTGGGGCGCGACAGTGTTTCGCCCAACCGCCACCCCGAGATTGACAGTTTCGAAAGCCTGCTGGACATGATCGGCCATATCCGCAAGGTGACGGGCAAGCCTGTCGGCTTCAAGACGGTGATCGGATCATCCGACGCGTGGGAGGAACTGTTCGACCTGATCGATGCGCGCGGCCATGATTGCGCGCCCGATTTCATCACGGTGGATGGCGGCGAGGGCGGCACGGGGGCAGCGCCGATGCCGTTGATCGATCTGGTCGGCATGCCCCTGCGCGAGGCGTTGGTGCGGATTGTTGATCTGCGCGACCGCCACGGGTTGAAGGACCGTATCCGCGTGATCGCCAGTGGCAAACTGGTCAATCCGTCAGATGTGGCCTGGGCGATTTGCGCGGGCGCGGATTTTGTCACCTCGGCGCGGGGTTTCATGTTCAGCCTTGGCTGCATTCAGGCCCTCAAGTGCAACCGCAACACCTGCCCCACTGGCATCACCACGCATGACCCGAAGCTGCAGGCGGGTCTGGTAGTGGAGGATAAATACCAGCGCGTCGCCAATTACGCCAATTCCATCATCAAGGAGGTGGAAACCATCGCCCATTCGGTCGGTGTGTCCGAACCACGCCTGATGCGGCGGCGGCATGTGCGCCTTGTGCAGGCCAATGGCGAGTCGATCCCGATGAACAAGATCCGGCCAAGTTATAATGCGGCCACGCCGTTGTGAGGTATCGTGGTTTTGCCAAATACCGCCGCCGCTATAGTTCTCCGGTATATAATGAATAGGAGGGGCGCTTGGCCTATCGTTGGAAATCCAGACTGACCGAACGGGATGTCACCCCGGAATCAATGTATCTGAACCGCCGCACGCTGTTGACAGGTGCGGCGGGGCTGGGCCTGACCGGGCTGGGCCTGACCGGGATGATCGGGATGGCAGGGCAAGCCCATGCCCAAGACGCAGAGCTGAAACCCAATAGCTGGGAAGAGATTACCACCTATAACAACTTTTATGAATTCGGCACCGATAAGGGCGACCCCGCCCGCAATGCAGGCCGCATGACCACGCAGCCTTGGACGGTGCAGATTGACGGTCTGGTTGACCGCCCCGGCAATTACGCGTTCGAGGATATCATGGCGCGCATGACGGTAGAGGAGCGCATCTACCGTTTCCGCTGTGTCGAGGCATGGTCAATGGTGATCCCGTGGAACGGCTTTGAACTGGCCGATCTGCTGGACATGGCGGGCGTGCAATCCTCCGCCAAATATGTGGCGTTTGAGACATTGCTGCGCCCCGAAGAGATGCCGGGCGTCCGCTTTCCGGTGCTGGACTGGCCCTATGTGGAAGGGCTGCGGCTGGATGAGGCGCTGCATCCGCTGACGATCATGGCAACAGGCATCTATGGCCGCGACATCCCCAACCAGAACGGCGCGCCGCTGCGTTTGGTGGTGCCGTGGAAATACGGGTTCAAATCAATCAAATCGGTGGTGCGTATCACGCTGACCGATACGCAGCCGCCGACAAGCTGGAACAAAGCCGCGCCGCGCGAATATGGCTTCTATAGTAATGTGAACCCCGAGGTGAACCACCCGCGCTGGTCTCAGGCGACCGAGCGTCGCGTGGGCGGGGGCCTGTTTGCCCGCAATGAGCCGACATTGATGATGAATGGCTATGCCGATGAGGTGGACAGCCTTTATGCCGGCATGGACCTGACCACGCATTTCTGACCGATGCTGGCGGATCGCCTCAATACAGCGGCCCGCCGCGTTCCGGTCTGGCTGGTCTATCTGGCCGGATCACTACCTGCGCCTTGGTTTTTGTATCTGGGGCTGACAGGCGGCTTGGGGGTGGAACCGATCAAGGCGCTGGAACATGCGCTGGGGATGCAGGCGCTGCAATTGTTGATTGCCGGTCTGGCCATCACGCCGCTGCGCCGCTTTGCCGGGATCAACCTGATCCGGTTCCGCCGCGCCATCGGTGTGCTGGCCTTTACCTATGTGGCGCTGCATCTGCTGGTTTGGCTGGTGCTGGATGTGCAGGCCATGGCGCGGGTTTGGGCCGATATCGTCAAACGTCCTTATATAACGATCGGGATGATCGGCTTTGTGCTGATGCTGCCCTTGGTGCTGACCTCCAATAACCGGGCGGTGCGGCGTCTGGGGCCGCTGTGGCGGCAGGTACACAAGCTGACATATATAGTGGTGCTGTTGGGCGGGCTGCATTTCGTGATGCTGCGCAAAGGCTTCCAACTGGAGCCACTGTTATATCTGGCGGTGATTCTGCTGCTTTTAGCCCTGCGTCTGCCCTTTGGTGCGATGCAACGCCGCCAAACACGGGCCTAAG
>JBLRWJ010000190.1:0-1641 GCA_047921315.1 Rhodobacterales bacterium
TCCCCCGCCCGGCGGCACCGCCGGGCAGCGCCTGCCTGCGCCCCGGCAGGCGCTTTGAGCGGCCCAACACGTTGCAACGGCTGGGTTTCATGCGATGTCGGCGCATTCGGCCCCGGCCCGCCAGAGCGCCAGCCCAGGCAGGCGCTGCCCTCATCCTGGGGCCGGAACGGTGTCATGCAGAGGTCTTCCGGAAAAAGAAACGCCACAAAGAAACCCGACCCTGACCGGTTGAACAGGCCCCAAAGCCTTTGGCTGTTTCGCCCGGCCTGTCAGATTGCGGGACCGATAGATCCATTACCTGCGCGGCACCTGGATGAGGTGCCGCGCTGCCGTCTTTGTGCTGCCGCATATCTGCGCGCTGCGGGCCAGCGCCTTAATCCAGCGTCCCCATCAGGCGAAAATGAAATCCTCGCTCGTGATGCTGAGGGCCGCGACATTGACCAGCGTGATCTGGTCAGGCGGGCTATCTGCCACGGTAAGGATGGTGTTGCCGCCCGATTGTTCGATCACAAGGTCAGACAATGTGTTGACAAGAGAGTGATTGCTGAAATCGATCAGGTCGATGCCATCCTCGAAATCGCGGATCACATCCCTGCCGAAATTATTGTCGAATACAAACACATCCGCGCCTGTGCCGCCCAGCAGGAAATCATTGCCGGTGCCGCCGTTGAGCGTGTCATTGCCCGGCCCGCCGATCAGCGCGTCATCGCCCGCGCCGCCCAGCACCAGATCATCGCCGGTGCCGGCATAGACCGTGTCATCGCCATCGCCACCAATCAGCACGTCATTGCCCGCGCCCAAGGCAAAAACCATGTCGGTACTGGCCCCTGTCGCGTCAATCGTGTCATTGCCAAACCAGCCGACAATCCGCTCCACGCCCTGCCAGGCGCCGACCTCGATATACAAACCATCGGGGTTGTTGATCAGAACCCTGTCAAACCCCGCCCCGGCATCGACGACAAAGTCACCGCTTTCGCCGACATAGATCCTGTCATCGCCCGCGCCGCTATAGAAGGTGTCATTGCCAAGACCGCCTTGCAGGATGTTGTCGCCATTGCCGCCATAGATGACATCGTCGCCGTCACCACCAAGGATCGTGTCGTCGCCGCTGCCCCCGATGAGAAGGTCATCGCCATCATTGCCGAACAGGAAATAGGCCTGTGTCGCGCCGCTGGCATCCAGCGTATCATTGCCGGTAAAGCCGTTGACGCGGTCAACCCCGCTCCAACTGGCAAGGGTGTTCAGCGCCACGCCCGCTGCATCATTGATCTGTGCGCGGTCATAGCCGACAGTGCCGGTATCTTGGATCGTGTCCAGCCCGTCGACGAAATACACATCAGACCCTTCGCCGCCATTCATGTAATCCGCGCCAGCCCCGCCATAAAGCGTGTCCTGATCATTGCCGCCATAAAGCGTATCATCGCCGCCGCCACCGAACAGGATATCCAGACCTTCATCACCGAAAAGCACGTCATTTCCGGCCCCGCCATAGATCAGATCCTCGCGGAAGCCACCATAGAGCGTATCATCGCCGATGCCGCCATAAAGCGTGTCATTGCCAGCCCCGCCATACAACAGGTCCGCGCCATTGTTCCCTTCCAGATAGTCAGCGCCAGCCCCGCCATAGAGCGTATCATCGCC
>JBLRWJ010000190.1:1741-3950 GCA_047921315.1 Rhodobacterales bacterium
ATCATCGCCGCCCATGCCGCCAAGGATATTGGTCTCGGCATTGCCGGTGATCGTGTCGTTGCCGTCACGGCTGCCGCGGATCGCCTGTATGTTGATCAAGCTCTGGGTAAAATCATTACCCAGATAGCTGCCGGTGGCGATGCCTGTGGCAAGGTTCACGTTCACCGCATCCATGAGGGGGCGATCATAGCGCACGGTATTCACACCACCACCGCCATCAACGGTGTCATTGCCACCCAGTGTGATGAACCGTTCATTCCGTGCGGAGCCGACCATGACATCGGTATTGCGGGTGCCGCCAATCTCAAGCGAGCCCAACCCCGCGGCTGTGATATTGATCTGGTCGGTGCTGCCGAAGCCGTCATTCAGCACGACGCCTGTTGACAGATCGACATTCAAGCCTTGCGGCGCGAAATTGCCAAACGCACCGGCGCGGAAATCCAAGCGCACTGCCCCCGGATTGGTCAGATCAAGGTTGTAGATATCGTTCCCCGCGCCCCCCAGCAGCCCGATGAAGCTGTTATCGACGGTAATGTCGAATGTATCGTTCAAAGCGGTCCCGACGATGAAAAGCCCGCCGGTTGTTCCCAACCAGCCGGAACCGAACGCGTTGTTCAGGTTGACGAATGTGTCTGTGCCCATATCAGCTTTGATAACTGATCCCGTATTGGTCACCGCGTCGAGAGATACCTGAATCGGCCCGCTCGTGATATTCTGATAGGTGATATCCACAAAACCATCGGCGATGTTCGTGAAATCAAGCGTGTCATTGCCGCCATTGGCAAAATGGACATCGCCGCCGACCGGATCATTCTGGAAAATGATCAGGTCATCTGTTGGGGCATTTGCAAGGTTCTGGATGTCAAATCCACTCAAGGTCGTATCGTTGAACAGAAACTGTTCAACATCATAGCCGATCAGATCCGAGCCATCGCTTGACGTGACGCGCCAGCCACTGGCCTCATTCTGGACGGATATTGCACCGCTATTGGCGTTGATGATCACGGTATCAAAGCCCGCGCCGCCAAAGATCGTATCGTTGCCGGCACCGCCGCGCAGAATATCATCGCCGCCATAGGCAAAGATCTGGTTGTCAGCCGCGTTCCCCGTCAACGTGTCGTTGCCGTTGCGGCTGCCCCTTATCTGTTCGATATTGGAAAGAGTGTGCGTGAACGCCTCCCAAAATAGGTGCCGGTGCCGATGCCGCTGGCCAGATTGATATCGACGGCAGAGATGCCGCTGCGATCATAGCGCACCAGGTCGATGCCGCCGCCGCCATCAATCGTGTCATCGCCGCCCAGCGGGATGAACCGTTCATTCTCATCCGAGCCGAGGATGAAATCTGCAAAACGGGTCGCCTGTATCTCGATCCGGGAGAATCCGAATGTCTCTCCGATCACGGCGTTGATCTGATCGGTGCTGCCAAAACCGTCATTTGACACGATGCCGGTGTTCAAATCCACAACGATGCCGGATGTCACCGCTTGGCCAAAATAGAAGTTGTAATTCAGCCGCACAATCCCGGCTGTCGGCAGATCAAGGTTGAATGTGTCGTTGCCCGGCCCGCCCGTCAATTCGACCCATTGCTCGTCAAGGGTGATCGTAAAGGTATCATCCCCCGTGGTGCCGCTGATGCCCAGCCCGCCATTCGGTGTGAACCAACCCGCGGCAAGCTGACTGGAGAGATCGACAAAGCTGTCTGTGCCAACCCCTTGCTTGATAACAGAGCCTTCATCCTCAGGGCCATTGATGGACACCGTCAGCGGGCCTGCAACACCTGCATAATTCAGATAAATAAAGCTGTTGTAGGAGTCGCTGAAATCAATGGTGTCAGACCCTGATCCACCCGGAATGTAGACGGTGTCGAACGGATCTTCCTGCACGCGGATATAGTCATTCTCGGACCTGCTGATCCAAGGCACCGTATTCATATCAATGGTATCACCGGGACCCAGATCATGCAGCAAGGGCAAGCCGAAACTGCTGATACGGTCATCGAAGGCCTCAAATTCTGCCGCTGAGGAAAATTGAGGCAAAGGATCGCCCGCGAGTACGAAAACATAGGCGGTTTCAATGCCGCCGAATGTCTGTTCAATGTTGACAGAAAGGACTGTTGTGCTTTGCTCCACCCCGTTGAGGGACCACGTAAAGCTGATCAGCGATGTTGATATGTTTTCATTATCATTGAGGTCAATCAGTTGCCCGCCAA
>JBLRWJ010000191.1:0-3909 GCA_047921315.1 Rhodobacterales bacterium
TCCTCAATGGGCCGCAGAATAGGCAGGGTCAGATCGCCTCGCAGGTCTATCTCAACAGGCTGGCCACATGCCGTGGAAACGGTGGGCACATGCCCGTGGAAACCGTGGGCACATGTTCATGGAATCGATGGGCACATGCGCGTGGAATACTCAAACCGTCGGTTGAAGCGGATATATGCGGATCTGAGCATGCAGGCTGACTTATTGAAGGAAGCCCCCGGAAAAAAGTAACGAGGCCATCTCAGCGCCGCGAGGTGGCCGAAAGGGCGGTGGAACGACGCGGGGTCAGCATTGCTTTGGCGTGCAGGGTCTTCGGTGTCAGCGAGACCTGCTATCGCTACAGCCCGAAGCTGAAGGACGAGAACGAGGTGACCGCCGATCTGCTGACAGGGCTGACAGACGCGCGCAAGACCTGGGGGTTTGGCCTGTGGGCCCGGACACCTGCGCAACGTGAAGGGGTATCAATGGAATCACAAGCGGGTCTACTCGACGAAAACATCTTGGGTTGGAGTCCGGTCGCTTTTGCACCGAAAAGGATTCAAACCAAGAGCCGGCTATAATGAAATCAATAGATTGAGAGGTGGAGAAGGTTGGATATCAGGCCCATCCCCTCCGCCATTGCCCCCTGCAATATCCGCAAGCCATTGAAACAAATATGAAAAATTTAGAACGGCGATGTCTTTCGCCGGTCCGGTGACAGGTTTCATGCCATCTATTCGGGTTGCCACTGTGCCGATGACAGCTATTGCAGCCGCGCGCTGATTTCGCGCTTCAGGATTTTACCGTTTGCATTGCGCGGCAAGGGCGCTTCGGTCAGCGTGTAGCTTTCGGGGCATTGATAATCCGACAATTCCGCCGCGCAATGTTGGCGCAGCGCCTCTTCGGTCACGCTATCGGGCGTGACCGACAGCACCGCATGCACCCGTTCGCCCAGAATGGGGCAGGGTTTTGCCACCACAGCGGCCTCGATCACGCCGGGCACGGCGGTCAGTGTGCTTTCCACCTGCGCGGTATAGATTTTATAGCCACCGCGATTAATCATATCCTTCTTGCGGTCGAACACATGCACATAGCCTTCTGCGTCGATGCTGCCGATATCACCCGATTTCCAGAAACCCGCCACAAATTCGCGGGCATCCGCCTGCGGGTTGCACCAATAGCCGGGCACGACCATGGCACCACGGATCCACAGCTCTCCGGCCTCGCCGGGGGCAACCTCGCGGCCCTGATCATCCATCACGCAAATCTCGGCCCCCGGTGCGGGCAGGCCAACCGATAGCCGCCGCGCGGCGGTCTGGTCTGCGGGCATGATCGTTGCGGGTGAAGACACCTCGGTCGCGCCATAGACATTCATCAGCCCCAACCTTGGCAGGGCAGCGGCCAGCCGCTCGATCGTGGCAGCCGGCATAGGCGCCCCCCCAAAGGCCCCGATGCGCCATTGCGACAGATCGAAATCCGACAGATCGGCCTGATGCAGACACAGGTTATACATGGCCGGCACCATCACGGAAAAGGTCATCCGCTCGCGCGCGGCCAGGTCCAGAAACAGTGGCGCCTTGAAGTTGCGCATCACCACAATCGTGCCAGCGGCGCGGATCATGCTATGCACGCAGGCCACCAATCCGGTGACGTGGTTCATCGGCACCGTCACGATGGTTTTATCCTGTGGTCCCAACCCCATACAGCGCACAAAGCTGGTGGCGGAATGGATGATCCCCAGCCCGGTGAGGGTGGCCCCTTTGGGCACACCTGTCGTGCCCGAGGTGTAGAGAATCGTGGCGATATCGTCCTCGTCAACATCTGCAGGCGCAAGATGCGGATGCGGCGCATGCAGGCTGCGATAGGCCTCAAACCCCGCCGCCGCCCCGATGGATACGCGGGTTTGCAGATGCGGCGTGTCACTGGCGGGAGGGATGATCGCGGCAAGCTCCGCCTC
This sequence comes from Rhodobacterales bacterium, assembly GCA_047921315.1. Lineage (GTDB taxonomy): Bacteria > Pseudomonadota > Alphaproteobacteria > Rhodobacterales > Rhodobacteraceae > Seohaeicola. The sequence goes on from JBLRWJ010000191.1 coordinate 1,937, forward strand.
GATCACCAGCAGCTTGGCTTCGGAATTGACCAGCGCATGCCGAATCCCCGGCATCTGGTCGCGGATGCTGAGCGGGACGGTGACAGCGCCAAGTCGGGCGGCGGCGAAACTGAGCACGATAAAAGGCGCGCCATTGCCCAGAAGCAGCGCCACACGGTCCCCCGCCGTCACGCCGCGCGCCGCCAGACCGGCTGCGATATGGCCAACCTCGCGGTCAAGTTCGGCATAGGTCATCCGCTGATCACCATCCACAACCGCAATGGTCTGCGCGGATCGTGCCACGGCATCGGCCAGCATCGCATCCAGATTGCGCGGACGGTCCGGATAGCAGGCCACCACCTGCTGCCCGAAATGGTGTTCTTTGCGCAAGGGGGGGCGCAATGTGGGGCGCAGTTCCGGGGGCAGATCAATCGAGGCTGTCATGAATGCGGTCTTTTCCTGCTTTGCGTGTCGCCCCTGCGCGGGAATGGGGGCGCAGGGGCAGGGGGGCTTAATCGTGGCGCAGCGGAGGCACGAAATGCGCAAGGTTCTTGCCCATCGTGGCCTTGGCGCGCTTCAACTCCTCGCGCGCGATGACCTTGAGATGCACCTCATCCGGCCCGTCCAGAAAACGCATTGCGCGGCCCCATGTCCACAAATAACTAAGCGGCGTATCCGGTGTGATCCCCGCCGCGCCAAAGACCTGAATCGCGCGGTCCACCACCTGGGTCTGCAGCCGCGCCGCCATCACCTTGATCGCCGAGACATCGACGCGCGCCGCCTTGGCGCCGTTCTGGTCCATCTTCCACGCGGTTTGCAGCATCAACAGGCGTGCGGCGTCAATCTCGATCCGGGATTGCGCGATCCAGTCCTGAATATTCGCGTTATCGGCCAATGGTTTGCCAAAGGTGCTCCGCTCCAGCCCGCGCTCGCACATCAGTTCCAGCGCGAGCTCGCATTGCCCGATGGTGCGCATGCAATGATGGATGCGGCCCGGCCCAAGACGCGCCTGCGCCAGCATGAATCCATCGCCCTCATTGCCCAGCATCGCATCCACCGGCACCCGCACATTGCGCATCACGATTTCGCAATGCCCTTCGGGGGCGTGGTGATGCATGATCGGCACATCGCGCACCACCTCAAAGCCCGGTGTGTCCATCGGCACCAGAATGAAGGAATGCTTGCGGTGCCTGTCGGCATCGGGGGCGGCATCTGACACACCAAAGACGATGCACAGCTTGGCATTGGGGTGTTTTGCCCCGGTCGAGAACCATTTGCGCCCGTTGATCACATATTCATCGCCCTCGCGGCGGATCGTCGTGGCCAGATTGGTCAGATCGGACGAGGCGGCGTCTGGTTCGGTCAGCCCCACGACCGAGCGGATCTCGCCGCGCAGCATCGGGTCAAGCCAGCGCTCTTTCTGCGCGGGCGTGCCGAACTGCATCAGGATTTCCATATTGCCGGTATCGGGCGCGTTGCAGTTGAACACCTCGGGGCTCCATGGCACGCGGCCCATCGCCTCGGCCAAGGGGGCATATTCCAGATTGGTCAGGCGCGTGCCGGGGTGATGATCCTCCAGCTCGGGCGAGAACATGTTCCACAGACCCGCCTCGAACGCCTTGGCCTTCAGCGGCTCTATCACCTCTGTCGGGTAGGCGCCGGTATGGGCGATGTCATGAAAGCTGCGGTTCGCGGGCAGGACATGATCCTCCATAAACGCGTTCAGCTTGGCCAGCAGGGCCTTGGTCTTGTCGGAATATTCAAAATGCATGATCTGCTCCTTCAGGGCGCGGTCAGGGCGCGGTGTGTGTATCAGCGGATAGCAGTTTCTCTGCCAGCCGCGCAAAATCGGGCGCAAGCGCGCCCACGGCGCGGGCATCCGCGCTGGTGGATTGCCCGGCTTCGGCGCGGGCGGTGATCCCTTCAAGGATGACAGACATACGGAACATCGCAAAGGCACGATGAAACGGGGCCAAGGGCGCGCTGCAACCGCC
>JBLRWJ010000192.1:0-3891 GCA_047921315.1 Rhodobacterales bacterium
CCCAGGCAGGCGCTGCCCTCATCCTGGGGCCGGAAAGGTGTCATGCAGAGGTCTTTAAGATATTGGCCAAGGCACCTTTTACACCGCATGCAGTGCAGTATGCTGAAGTGGTCGCCTTGTCAGTCAGGCGCGTTTGTCATAAATTTGTTACAAAGCTGGCTTGGTCTGGCATACCCAATGGCTGTTCCGCCATCCGGTCTCGCAATGGCACCACAGGCCAGAAAGCAACGACACTATGCTTCTATTTTTGTTCAGTATCGCAGGTGCCGCCGCCTTGTTGATTTATGCCGTTCGCATGGTGCGCACGGGTGTTGAGCGGGCTTTTGCCATGCAGTTGCGGCGCTGGCTGCGGGCCTCTGCGCGCAATCACGGCGTTGCGGCGGGCAGCGGTGCGCTGGTGGCCCTATTCATGCAAAGCGCAACAGCGGTGGCTGTTCTTGCGGCGGGTTTCATCGCGGCAGGCTCTATCTCGGGCGGGGTGGGGCTGGCGATGCTGCTGGGGGCGGATGTCGGCTCTGCCGTGGTTGTGCAGGCCCTTGTGCTGCGCCCCGAATGGTTGGCGCCGCTTTTACTGTTTTTCGGGGTTGCGACATTTCTCAGGTCCGAAGCCAAACCCGGCCGACAGATCGGGCGCATCCTTGTCGGGCTTGCGCTGATCTTTGTTGCCCTCGATATGATCGCACAGGCCAGCGGGCCGCTGCGCGACCATCAGGGGTTGGCCGCTGCGGCGTCTTATCTGCAGGGTGATCCGGTCACGGCATTTGTCATCGGCGCGCTGCTGACATGGCTGATCCATTCCTCGGTTGCGGCAATCTTGTTGCTGATGATCATTGCGGGTCAGGGGCTTGTCCCTTTGCCCACCGCGCTGGCCATGGTGCTGGGCGCAAACCTTGGCGGTAGCCTGATCGCGGTTGGGCTGACCTTGGGGGCGGATGTTGTGGCGCGGCGGATGGTCTGGGCAAATGTGCTGGTGCGGGGCGGCGGCGCTGTTGTGCTACTTGCGGCGCTGACATTCCTGCCGTTCAATCCGGTGTGGTTGGGGGCGATCCCGGAATCGCAGGTCATCAATCTGCATCTGTTGTTCAATATCGGGGTTGCGCTTGTCGGGCTGCCGCTTGTTCCGGTGCTGCTCGGGATTATGGCGCTTGTCCTGCCCGTTCCGGCGCAGGCATCGCCGCTGAATGACAGATCTGCCGTGCTTGACCCCAAGGCGCTGGACGATCCAGAGCGCGCATTGGCCTGCGCCACACGCGAGATCCTGCATATGGGGGAAACGGTAGAGTCGATGCTGCGCCCGACGATGAAGCTGTATTCCACATGGGATCAAACCACCGCCACCGCCATTGCGGATGCGGAAATGCGGCTGGATCAGATGAATCTGGAGATCAAGGCCTATCTGGCGCAGATCGCACAGCCTGCGGATGATGCCGATCTGGGGCGGCGCGTGGCGGAACTTGTCGAACAGGCCGCGCATTTTGAGGCGGCAGGCGATGCAATCGCGCGGATGACCTTTGGGCTTGCCCGCAAGATGCGGTCCGAGGATCTGGTGTTTTCAACCGAAGGCCAAAGTGAACTGGCCGATTTCCATGATATGGTCCTGACAAACGCGCAGGCCGCTTTGCATGTGCAAATGACACGCAACCCCGAAGCGGCCCGCACGCTGGTGGCCGAAAAGGAAAGGGCGCGGCATTTTGAGCAAAAGCTGCACCGCGCACATCTGACCCGTCTGCAAGAAGCAAACCCCGATAGCATCGCAACCACCAGCCTTCACCAAGAAACCCTGCGTGAACTCAAGCAGATCAACACCTGCTTTATCATGGTGGCCTATCCGATCCTGACGCAAAGCGGCGATCTGTTGAAAACCCGTCTGAAACATGCGGTCTAGGGCAGGCTGCAGGCGAGCGGATATTCTGCTGTAGCCGGATGACCGTTCACATCACATCCGATTGAGCATGCCCGGAAAACGCTTCTCTCACCGGGGATAGTAATTATAGACTGAGCATTCCAGTAGTATGGATTGAAGGATGAACGGCGTGTGGATGACCTGCAAACGTCACTGATTGATCGCTTGCGGCACCGGGAGGAAAGCGCCTTTTCCGAGGTCTATCATATATATAATCATGTGCTGATCCGCTTTGCCGTGACCATTACGCGCAATACGGCAAGTGCCGAAGAGATTGTGCAGGACACATGGGTTTCTGTCTTGCGCGGCATTGACAGGTTCGAGGGGCGATCATCGCTGAAATCGTGGATATTCACGATCCTGATCAACAGGGCGCGCACCCGCTTGCGGCAGGATGCACGCCTGATCCCCTTTGATGATGCCGGGCCTGATAATGATCTGCAGGCCGCGTTTGACGGGCGTGGGAAATGGGCGCAGATGCCAGCCCTCTGGGATGAGGTGACGGCGGAACGTGTGGTGGAGGGGCGATCAGTTCTGGCGCATGTGAACGCATTTATTGACGATCTGCCGCCCGCCCAACGCGCTGTGCTGATCCTGCGCACCCAAAGCGATATGGAACCTGCCGAGATTTGCAGCCTGTTGGGGATCACGGATGGTCATATGCGGGTCTTGCTGTTTCGGGCGCGCCAATCGGTGCGCGCATCCCTGGACCGCCTGCTTGCATAGGCAGCATGACACCGGCAGTGTAACGGATTGCGATCTCACGGGTCTTTACTTGATATGACATAAAGAGGGTATCAGATGTACAGTTGCAAAGAAGTGGCCATGCGCGCCGATGCCCTGCTGGACGCAGAGCTTGGCCTGATGGAGCGGGTGCAGATGCGGTTTCATCTGGCGATGTGCAAAGGCTGCGCCGCCTTTGTGGAGCAGCTTCGCGTGACACGAGACATCAGCAAAGCGTCACTGGGTGCGGCATGGGGCGCGCCTGAAAACGCAGATAAAGTGGCCGCGATTTTGCAAATGGCGCGTGAGGGTGACCCCAATGATCCGCTGAATGCTGCCCAAAGCGACCAGAGGTCCAAATCCCGCAGTCCGCCAGAGTGAGGGCCGTATCATGTGACCAGCAACAGATGTATTCCAGCATCTGTGCGGCTAAACCTGTTGGTGAGGTTTTGAATGAACACGCCCGCTCTCGGAGATCTGCCAGATACGATCCTTGACAGGATCGGCAAGCGGCTGGCACGCAGGCTCAACATGCCCAGCGCCGGATACCGGCCCTATACGATGTCAGATTTCCCAACCCTGTGTCGTGTCTTGCGACCGGGTGATGTGCTGCTGGTCGAGGGCCATGAACGGATATCGACAGCGATCAAATATCTGACGCAATCCACGTGGTCCCATGCGGCGATGTATGTGGGCGAAAGGTTGCCAGACACCGGAAAAGGGGCGGCGCGGCATCGTCTGGTTGAGGTCAATCTGGGCGAGGGCTGTGTCTCTTCCCCGCTGGGCAAATATGAAAGCTATAATACCCGCATCTGCCGTCCTGTCGGCTTATCGCCAGCGGAACGCCGCGCGGTGGTGACCCACATGATTGACCGGATCGGGGTAAAATATGACCACCGCAACATCTTTGATCTGTTGCGCTATTTCCTTCCGACGCCGCCGGTTCCCGTCAGGTGGCGGCGGCGGATGCTGGCCGTTGGATCGGGCGATCCGACACGCGCGATCTGTTCGTCAATGATTGCTCAAGCGTTTCAATCCGTGCGCTATCCGATCCTGCCAGATGTCACCATTGCCCGTGATGCAGGCGCGCGGCGCGAGATATTGCATATCCGGCATCACGCGCTGTTCGCACCACGCGATTTTGACCTGTCGCCCTATTTCCATATCGTAAAGCCCCATATTGCAGATGGTTTCGATCACCGGACGCTGATCTGGGCTGATCATCATGCCGATCCTGCCACAGACTGGCACCATGATGCGCCCTA
>JBLRWJ010000193.1:0-3846 GCA_047921315.1 Rhodobacterales bacterium
CGGTGCCGCCGGGCGGGGGATATCGGCGATGGCGCGTGTTATGCAGAGGTCTTTCTGGATAAAAATTGATCTGTTAAACCGATCTTGTCGGTCATCCGGTACAGATGTAATCAATATGGGGTCGTCTTGTTTGTGATCTCATCTTTGTAGCTAGTGAAAAGTTTTTAATGACAACATCAAAATCCGGTGCCGGGCACGAGGATCTCAGATCTGCGCGGCGTGAAAGCCGGCATCTTTATTGGCTGGTCGGCATTTTCAGCTTCTTTGCCAACCTGCTTATGCTGACCGGCCCGATCTATATGTTGCAGGTCTATGACCGCGTTCTGAGCAGTCGTTCCGTGGCAACCCTGATCGCCCTGACTGTGATTGTCGCGTTTCTATACGGCATGATGGGCATTCTGGATTATGCCCGCAGCCGCATCATGGGCCGTGTCGGCGCACGGTTTCAGGCGCGGATGGACCGCCGTGTTTTTGATGCTGTCGTGCGCAAATCGGCCATCAGCCCCGATGCGCGCACCGCCACAGGGCTACGCGATCTGGAAGCGGTCCAGCGGCTGATGACCTCACCGGCGCTGATGTCGTTGTTTGATCTGCCATGGACACCGATTTTTCTGATCGGCATTTCCATTTTCCATCCCTGGCTTGGTTTTCTGGCCATCGCCGGTGGCGCAATTCTGGTGATCATCACCGTTTTCAACCAGATATATACGCGCAATCCGCAAGGGCGCGCCGGCATGGCAACCGTCATGTCTGAAGGGATTTCAGACCAGATCCGCAACGAAGCAGAGATGGTTCAGGCCATGGGCATGCGCGATGCAGCGTTTGATCGCTGGCAGGTTGCCCGCAACGCGGCCCTGGACGAACATTTGAAAGCTGCAGACCTTGGCGGCACATTCTCCTCGACATCGAAAACCTTCAGGCTGTTTCTGCAATCCGCCATGCTGGGTCTGGGGGCCTATCTTGTCTTGCAGGGCGAATTGACACCCGGCGCGATGATCGCCGGGTCCATATTGTTGGGGCGCGCGCTGGCGCCGATCGAATTGTTGATTGGAAGCTGGGCGTTGGTTCAACGGGCGCATACGGGCTGGCATGATCTGGCAGACCTGCTGGGCGAGGTCCGCCCTGAGGTGCCGCGCACACAGCTTCCGCGGCCGCGGGCGATTCTTGACGTGCAAAACCTGACCGTGGCCCCCCCGGGTGAATCGCAGGCCGTGCTCAGGCTTGTGTCCTTTGTCGTTGAACCGGGAATGGCTGTTGGCGTCATAGGGCCATCAGGATCGGGTAAATCCACATTGGCCCGCGCTTTGACAGGTGTCTGGCGCCCCGCTGGCGGCAAAGTCCGGTTGGACGGGGCGGCTTTGGACCAGTATGAACCCTCCACCCTTGGCCAGATTATCGGATATCTTCCGCAAAGGGTGCAGCTTTTTGACGGGACGATCGCCGAAAACATCGCCCGCCTGTCGCGCAACCCAGACCCTGCGCAGGTTGTCGTTGCGGCCAAGAAAGCGGCTGCCCATGATATGATACTGAAACTTCCCCATGGTTACGACACGCGCGTGACAGCAGCAGGCGGGCGGTTATCCGGTGGTCAGGTTCAGCGGATCGGGCTGGCCCGCGCGATGTACGCAAACCCTGTCATTCTTGTCCTCGACGAGCCGAACTCAAACCTCGACAATGAAGGATCACAAGCCGTGAACGCGGCGATCCGCGCAATGAAGAGCGAGGGGAACGCGGTTCTCATCATGGCGCACCGGCCTGCCGCGATTCAGGAATGTGACATGATCCTGATGCTCGAGGGTGGTGCAAAAATCGCCTATGGCCCGAAAGAGGAAGTGCTCAAGAGGGTCTTGGTGAACCATCAGCAAGTGCAAGATGACGCGGCTCAAGGCATTGGAGGGGGTATAAGATGACCACACAGAACCCGAACCGGTTCCCGTCCACCATTCCTGTGATTGTCGGGCTGGCGGGGCTGATATTGCTTTTGGGTGGCTTCGGGGCCTGGGCTGCGCTGTCCACCATTTCCGGCGCGATCGTTGCGAATGGCCGGATCGAAGTGGAACAGAACCGGCAGGTGGTTCAGCATCCCGATGGTGGTGTTGTGGCAGAAATTCTGGTGACAGAAGGCATGACCGTGGCCGAGGACCAGTTATTGATCAAACTGGATGCGTCCACGCTGCTGTCCGATCTGTCGATTATCGAGGGGCAGCTATTCGAGTTGATGGCCCGTCGCGGGCGGCATGAGGCAGAGCGTGATGGACATGCGCAAGCGCAGTTCGATCCGGCGCTGGTCGAGGCCGCAGCCACGAATCCGGCCACAAAATCCATGATGGACGGTCAAACGCAACTGTTGCAGGCGCGGACCACGTCACTGGCCAGCCAGATCACCCAGCTGGGGAAACGCACCGGGCAGATTGCCAACCAGATCGAAGGCATCGCAGCACAGCAAGCCGCCCTTGCCTTACAAGTCACGCTGATCGAGCGGGAACTGACAGATCAGCAATCACTCCTTGAGCGTGGCCTTGCCCAGACAAGCCGGGTTTTGAGCCTGCAACGCGAACTTGCCCGGCTGAACGGACAGGTCGGAGAGTTGGCCGCCCAGAAAGCGCAGGCAGAAGGCCGGATTACCGAACTCGAAATCGACGTGTTGCGGCTGGAAGAGGCGCGCCGCGAAGAGGCGATTACGCGGCTGCGTGACATCCAGTTTCGTGAACTCGAACTGTCTGAACAGCGCAGGGCGCTTTTACAACGGCTGGAACGGCTGGATATCCGGGCCCCTGTGTCAGGTGTTGTCTACGGATTACAGGTATTTTCCCGCCGCGCTGTTTTGCGCGCCGCCGATCCTGTTCTGCACCTGGTTCCGCAGGATCGCCCGCTGATCATCATGGCGAAAGTCGTTCCGACGAATATTGATCAGGTTTTTCTGGGTCAGGATGTCACGCTCAGATTTTCTGCGCTGGACCAGCGCCGCACGCCGGAATTGATTGGCCGTGTCGTTCAAATCTCGGCAGATGCGTTTCAGGAAGAGCGGACCCAACTCTCCTATTACAGAACGGAAATTGAACTGAAAGAAGGAGAGCAGCAAAAGCTGCCTCCGAATACGGTTCTCATTCCCGGGATGCCGGTAGAGGTGTTCATCCGCACATCTGACAGAACCCCGCTGACCTATCTGGTCAAACCCTTTTCGGATTATTTTGCCGCCGCCTTTCGCGAAGGCTAAGGCGCTTGGGGCGTGCATCACGCGCATGCGCGCAGCTTGTCATTCCCGAAAGGGGCAGCTTGTTCTGACTTGCGACAGCGCCAAGACGTATCACTGGCTGGGGCGCGCAGACTGCGCTATGTTGCGCCGCAGGAATATGGAGACCTGCTATGCGGCTTTACCCCGTCACGGCGTTGCTTTTGCTGCCCCTGCCCACAGCTGCGGACCCGGTGGCGTTGGGCGCGGCCCTTGTCCAACATAATTGCGCCAGTTGCCATGCCGTCACCCAGACAGATGCAAGCCCGAACCCACGGGCAATTCCGTTCCGCTTTTTGGGGCGGCTTTACCCGATCGAACATCTGGAAGGGGCGCTGGCCGAGGGCATCATGGTCAGCCACGAAATGCCCGAATTCGTGCTGGAGGCTGACCAGGTGACCGCGCTGATCCTCTATCTGGAATCGATTCAGGTGCGGTAGCAAATGCAAAAGGACAATCCCCCGCCCGGGCAGCGTCTGGGGCCGCTCTATCCGGGCGGGGCTAACCCCTTGGTTTTACGCGAACGGTTTCAGAGCATATTGCGTTCCATTGAATTCACCCCCGCAGAATGAACGCGTTGTTCGTCGAAAACGCTGCCTCATTCTGCAAGGTGA
>JBLRWJ010000194.1:0-3831 GCA_047921315.1 Rhodobacterales bacterium
GTGAATTCAATTGAACGCGATGTGCTTTTGGCCGCATTGCGCATCATCGGCGCTGCACCTCGTGAAAGAATAAAAAGGCGCAAGGACTTGCCCTGCACCTTTCAACCTGTTGCGCTGCAGCCGTCAGCTTTTCAGATAGGCGTAGATCTGATCTTTCAGCGCCGCACGCGTCTTGCGCATCTCAACCTCGGCCAGTTCCTCAACCGGCTCCACCAGAGTCTCCGCACGGTGAACAGCGCGATTGATAGTGTGATATTCCTCGGCCAGACGCGCAAAATGCGCGTCCGAGGCCTTCAGCGCCGAAATCTGCGCCGCATGATCCGGGAATTCCTCGATCAGTTCATGGGGGGTATTGGCCATCGCACCTGTCTCCTTCTGGTTACGTTGCCCTGACCCTAGGCCCCTGCCGCCCCGCCAGCTTTGAGCCAGATCAAACACCGCCTGTTCAGGTCATCTCGGCCCCGTATTCCAACACGATCGGCACGATGATTTCCTCTTCATCCATCAGATGCCGGTCCAGAAACAGCTTGAACCCTTCCTGAACCGCCAACAACCGCCCGGCCTCATCGCGCGCTTTCTGGCCTTGCTGCAACGCGCGCAAGACGTGATTGGTGTGATCGGCCAATTGGGTCAGATGGTGATCAAGCGCGTGATGGTCGGCATCCAAAATCTCGAAGGCCTGTTCAAGCCGTTTGTCCATCGCCATGAACTTCGGAAAATAATGCTGATCCTCGATCTGGTGATGGCCGTGCAACTGATCCAGAAAAAACCCGGTATAGCGCGACAATTCAGGGCCATAGCGCCCTGCATTCCCGTCCAGATGCGCCTGCGTATCGCCGATCACCTTGTCCAGCACCTGCCGGAACATCATATGCCGGTCCAGCCAGAAAGCAGTCAGGTCATTGAAATTGGCATGCCCCCTCCAGGTCGCACGCGGATAAAGTGCGGCCAGAACGCGCAAATGCTCCGGCAGCCCCTTGCGGGTTTCAATGGAAAGTTTGTCATTCATCGCCCCAACATAATCAGCGCCCGCGCGTTGCACAGCCCACATTAAATGCACAACGCATGTGCAGTTATCTCAAAGCGCGCCCTGTTTCTTCTTGCTGAAAATATCCATGACGCCGGGTAAGTCCTTGCACAGCACCGGATATGCACCCCGATCCGTCCCGGACACTCAACGCCGCGCAGCGCGCCAGCCTGCGGCCTCGGCCTCGGCTGTGGAACAGAACCAACGCTCGCCCTGCGCGGTATTGATCCGGGTGCGCGCGTAATGCTCCTGTCCGGGGCGGTGATAGATCCTCTCTCCCTTGGCGTTGATATTGCCCTTGATGTTGCACGCCCCTGTCGCGGGCTGCGCTTGTTCCGCCAGATGCCCGCCCAGATGCCCGCCACTGCGCCGGAATGCGGCCGGTTCCTGCACCCGCGTGGCCCATAGGCCACGATCGGCCGCCGCCGCCTGTTTTTCAATCAGGTCATAATCCATGGAATAGCGGCGATAGGCAAAGGCAAGCCCCTGCGCGACCAACGCAGCCCCGATATCCTGCCCCGCCACGGAACAGCGGGCCACGGTCCGGCCATAGCGATCCGTATCCAGCGCCTCGCATTGCGCTTGCTGGCCCTGATACTGCGCCCGCACCTCTTGGCTGACCCATGCCCCGCAGGCCCAGACGGTTTGCTGCTCTGTCTCGCAGGTCTGATTGGCCTCGGGCGCGTCTATGCCATATAGCCGGACACGCGTGCCGCCCACATCGATCGTATCTCCGTCAATCACACGGATCGCACCCGAGGGGCTACCGGCCAGAACAAACGTGGCCGCAAGAATGCCGATCGCCAAAAACAGAAGAAAAATGATTTTTGTCATGGGTTTATATCAACGCGAATCCGGTCGCGTTCAACCCAAAGGTTAACAAATGGTTAACAAAACATTGCTAAAGTGTAAATAAGCCGACAGATGCGCCCGGCCGTGATCGGCAATGATACAGCAAGGCGCGGCGCAACGGCTATCGTTGCGCGGTCTGCCACGCCGGATGGATCCACGGTTGCTGGTTATCCGCAGGCAGCGGATCGCGCCCCAGCAGGTGATCGCTGACCTTTTCGCCCACCATGATCGAGGGGGCGTTCAGGTTGCCATTGGTGATGCGCGGGAAAATGCTGCTATCGGCCACGCGCAAACCGTCTACCCCGATCACCCGCGCCTGCGGATCGACAACCGCGCCGGGGTCATCCGCCCGCCCCATCCGGCAGGTGCCACAGGGGTGATAGGCGCTTTCGGCATGGTCGCGGATGAAATCATCCAGTTCCGCATCGCTTTGCACCGCCGCACCGGGCTGAATCTCGTGTTTGACGAAAGGCTTGAACGCCGCCTGCCCGAAAATCTCGCGGGTCAGGCGGATGCATTGGCGGAACTCCCACCAATCCTGCGGATCGGACATATAGTTGAAGCGGATCACCGGATCAGCCGCAGGATCGGCTGAACGCAACGTCACAGCCCCGCGTGATGTGCTGCGCATCGGGCCGACATGGGCCTGAAAACCGTGGCCCTCTGCGGCAACCTTGCCATCATAGCGCACAGCGATGGGCAGGAAATGGAACTGGATATCGGGATAATCCACCCCCGCCCGCGACCGGATGAAGCCCGCGCTTTCAAACTGGTTGCTGGCCCCCAGCCCTTTGCCGGTAAACAGCCATTGCGCCCCGATCAGGCCCTTGCCCCACAGGTTCCAGTATTTGAACAGGCTGACCGGCTGGCTGGCGGCCATCTGGATATAAAGCTCCAGATGATCCTGCAGATTGGCCCCGACGCCGGGACGGTCGGCCAGCACGGCAATCCCATGCGCGGCCAGATGCGCCCCCGCACCGATGCCCGACAGCATCAACAGCTTGGGCGAATTGATCGAGGACGAGGCCAGCACCACCTCGCGCCGCGCGCGGATCACTTCGACACCGCTGCCCCGTGACACCTCGACCCCGGTCGCGCGGCCATTCTCGATCACCACACGGCGGGCAAAGGCGCGGATCAGGCTGCAATGGCTGCGCTTGAGAGCGGGGCGCAAATAGGCATTGGCCGCCGACCAGCGCCGCCCGCGCCAGACCGTCTGCTCCATCGGGCCAAAGCCTTCTTGCCGTGCGCCATTGTAGTCATCAGTGACACCGTAACCCGCCTGACGGCCCGCCTCGACAAAGGCATGAAACAGCGGGTTTTTCCGTGGCCCCCGTGTGACATGCAGCGGGCCATCCACGCCGCGCCAGCCCGTCTGCCCGCCATGGGAATGTTCCATCCGCCGGAAATAGGGCAGCACATCGGCATAGCCCCAGCCCGCAGCCCCCTGATCGCGCCAATGGTCATAATCCCGCGCATGACCGCGCACATAGACCATGCCGTTGATACTGCTTGATCCGCCGATCACCTTGCCGCGCGGCACGGCAAGGCGGCGGTTGTTCAGATGCGGCTCCGGCTCGGACTGAAAGCCCCAGTCATAGCGGGACATATTCATCGGATAGGACAGCGCGGCAGGCATCTGGATGAACGGCCCCGCATCGCTGCCGCCATGTTCGATCACCAGCACGGATGATCCCGCCTCGGCCAGACGATAGGCGATCGCGCAGCCCGCGCTGCCCGCCCCTACGATCACAAAATCCGCTTCCATCGTCACTGTCTGCTCATCTTTCCACATGTCAAAACCTGTCCCCGCCCCCGATCCGCCCCCGATCCGCCATGCAGGCGCGGGGTGGGCGGGCGGGAGCGCCGGCATGGCGGCCCCGGCTGTCTGTCAGAACGGCGCCTCGACGCGGCCCATCCGCACGAAAACCGATTTCACCTGACTGTAATGC
>JBLRWJ010000195.1:0-3823 GCA_047921315.1 Rhodobacterales bacterium
GTGGGCGTTTTCGACGGCCGTGTGGGGCAGTTTATCGCGCAGCATATCTTTGGGTTTGGGGTTGGTGCCACGTTGCAAAAGCGCCCGCCCGGGGGGCGGTCGGGCGCTGCCCGGGCCGCTGGCGCGACTGATCCGGGCGAAGACTGGCTTTTCCATCGCTGATCGTCCTCCCCAAACGCACACAGCACTGGTAGCCCCCTCATACAGGATCACGCCCTGTCATGCGTTTGACCAGATAGCCGCATTGCGCGCCTGCCGGCAAAACTGTAGTGCAGGGTCCAGTATCGCAAAGGACGCACCCGACCATGACCATGCTGGACACTTTCATCAAACCGATGCATCCCGAGGGGCGCAAATTTGTGGCGATCTTTGCCGCGATCACCGCTGTGCTGTTCCTGATCTGGCAACCGCTGGGCTGGATTGGTGTTTTGCTGACGGTCTGGTGCTATTACTTCTTTCGTGATCCCAAACGCACCACCCCCACGCGGGAGGGGCTGATTATCAGCCCCGCCGATGGTGTGATCTCGCTGATCGAAAAAGCCGTGCCCCCCGCCGAGCTGGGTATGGAGGACCGCGCCCTGACCCGTGTCAGCGTGTTCATGAATGTGTTCAACTGCCATGTGAACCGCGCGCCCATCGCGGGCCGCGTTACGGCGGTGGCCTACCGTCCGGGCAAGTTTTTCAATGCCTCGCTGGATAAGGCATCGGTTGATAACGAGCGCAACAGCCTGTGCCTTGAACTGGCCGATGGCCGCCAGATTGCCGTTGTGCAGATCGCCGGGCTGGTGGCGCGGCGCATCGTGTGCTGGACCAAGCCCGAGCATCACCTGCTGACCGGCGAACGCTTTGGCCTGATCCGCTTTGGCAGCCGCGTTGATGTCTACCTGCCTGACGGGGTTGCCCCGCTGGTCAGCCTCGGTCAGGGTATGATCGCGGGTGAGACCGTGATCGCCGATCTGACATCCACCGAAGGAGAGCGACGTGGGCGAACAGCCTGATCCCGACATGTTGCCGCCCGTCAGATCACGGCGCGAAATGCCGATTGTGCAGCTTTTGCCCAATCTGGTCACTGTCGCGGCCATCTGCGCCGGGCTGACCGCGATCCGCTACGCGACTGGCGGCAATTTCACGGTGGCGGTGCAACTGATCCTGCTGGCCGCTGTTCTGGATGGTATTGATGGCGGGCTGGCGCGGCTGCTGAAAAGCGCCAGCGCCTTGGGGGCTGAACTGGACAGTCTGGCGGATTTCCTGAATTTCGGTATCGCCCCCGCGCTGCTGGTCTATTTCTGGGCCTTTCAGGAGATGGGCAATCTTGGCTGGATCGCGGTTGTCATCTATGCGCTGTGCTGTGTTTTGCGTCTGGCGCGGTTCAATGTGGGCAGCAAAGCCAATACATCGGACAAACCCAGCCGCCATTTCGAAGGTGTGCCATCACCCGCAGGGGCATTTCTGGTGCTGCTGCCACTATTCATCGACCGCGCCTTGCCCGGCTTTCCCGGTATCCCCGATGCGGTGATCGCGCTTTATATGCTGGGTGTCGGGCTGCTGATGATCAGCCGCCTTCCGACATGGTCCCTGAAATCCCTGACCATCCGGCGCGAGAATGTGCGCTATCTCTATGTGGGATTCGTGTGTTTTCTGGCCGCTCTGATCAGCTATCCATGGATCACGCTGATGCTGATGGACCTGGCTTATCTGGCCTCTCTTGTCTGGGCGTGGCGGCAGTCACGCAAGGCCCTTCAGGTGTGACTCTGCCCCCTTTTCCTTGACTTGCAACCGTGGCAGTGTCTGGCGCATGACACAGCAAATCACCAGCCTTGATGGCACCCCCGCAAGCCGCCTTGCCTTTGGCACCATGCAATTCGGCGGGCGCGCCGATACCACCCAAAGTGCTGCGATGTTCGAGGCAAGCCTTGCCGCGGGCATCACCCATTTCGACACCGCCCATGCCTATACCGGCGGCGCGTCCGAGGAGATCACAGGCCGCCTGATCGCGCCGCATCGTGACCGGCTGATCCTTGCGACCAAAGCGGGCTATGTCGGCGGATCGACCCGCGACAATATCCGCAAGACCTTTGACATATCGCGCCAGCGTTTGCAGATGGACTGCATCGATATCCTGTATCTGCACCGCTTTGACGATGACACGCCTTTGGAAGAGACATTCCAAACGCTGGCCGAACTGAAACAAGCAGGGCTGATCCGCTATGTCGGCGTGTCGAATTTTGCCGCGTGGCAGGTGATGAAATCGGTTTGGGTCGCATCGCAATTCGGGCTGCGGATCGACATCCTGCAACCGATGTATAATCTGGTCAAGCGTCAGGCCGAGGTGGAGCTGTTCCCCGTCTGCGTTGATCAAGACATTGCCATTGCCCCCTATTCGCCGCTGGGTGGCGGATTGCTGACAGGGAAATACGCCGCAGGCGGCAGCGGGCGGCTGATCGAGGATCAGGCCTATGCCAGCCGCTATGCGCCCGACTGGATGCATGCGGCGGCACTGGGCTTGCAGGATATTGCCGCCGATGTGGGTGTGCATGCCGCCACGCTGGCTGTGGCTTGGGCGGCGCGGCATCCTGCGGGGCCAACGCCGATCATCTCGGCGCGGTCCGTGGAACAGCTTGCGCCCTCATTGGCCGCGATGGATTATGCGCTGGATGACGCGCTATATGCGCGCCTCGCTGCGCTGACCCCCACCCCTGCCCCCGCCACCGACCGGCTGGAGGAGGCATGACCCGCGTCATCATCATCGGCGGCGGGATCGCGGGGATCTCGGCAGCCGCGCGCCTTGCGCCACATGCCGCCGTCACCGTGCTGGAGGGGGAAACCAGCCTTGCCTATCACGCCTCTGGCCGTTCGGCGGCGATGTTCCTGCGCAACTATGGCAATGCCACGATCAAGGCGCTGAATGCTGCCAGCGCCGATCACCACCACCACGCCGATGGCGGTGTCCTGTCCAGACGCGGCATGATGATGGTGGCGGGGCCGGATCATACCGAGGCGTTTCAGGCCGACAGCGCCGATCTGGGCCTTGATCCAATTCCGCTGGACGCAGCACAGCGCCTCTGGCCTATCCTGAACCGCGATGCGGTGGCCCTTGCCGCCTATCGCGAGGATGCGCAGGATCTGGATACGGACCTGCTGATCCAGAATTTCGCCCGCACCGCCCGCAGCCATGGCGCCCGGATCGTGACCGATGCGCGCGTCAGCGCCATCACACGGCTGGCCGGCGGCTGGCAGGTGACAACAGCAGCGGGGCAAAGCTTTGAGGGGGATCTGCTGGTCAATGCCGCCGGGGCATGGGCCGATCCGGTGGCGCAAATGGCAGGCCTGCGGCCCTTGGGCATCCAGCCCTATCGCCGGTCTATGGCGCGGATCGCGCTGCCTGCGGGGATGTCGCCCGCCGATTGGCCCTTTGTCGATGGTGTCGGCGAAAGCTGGTATTGCAAACCCGATGCTGGCGCGCTGATCGTATCGCCCGCCGATGAAGACCCGGTTGATCCGCAGGATGCATGGGCCGATGACATGGTGCTGGCCGAAGGGCTGGCCCGCTATCAAGAGATGGTGACCGAACCCGTCACCCGGATGCTGGCCAACTGGGCCGGGCTGCGCAGCTTTGCGCCTGACCGTGCGTTGGTGATCGGGGCCGATCCACAGGATGCCACCTTCCTGTGGTGCGCGGGGCAAGGCGGCTATGGCTTTCAGACCGCCCCCGCCGCCAGCCAGTTGCTGGCCGATCTGGCGCTTGGGGTCACACCCGCGCTTGATGCCCGCGCCGTTGCCGCGCTTGATCCGAAAAGGTTTGCCTGACATGTCCCGCCGCCTG
>JBLRWJ010000196.1:0-3642 GCA_047921315.1 Rhodobacterales bacterium
TGTTCCCGCATCCGCATTGGCGCTGTGATCGCTAAAATTATCGTTCAGTATAAGTGAGTTACCGTTTCTTTGCCGATGTCCGGTCATGCGCCACCTTGTTTTTTCTATCGCGTCCGCCCCAGCCGGGCACCACGTCTTTGTGACGTTGATGCCGGCCCATCGTCAGGGCAGGTCACGTGCATGTTCCGAAAATCTGTTACGCCTCTTTCTGTCTGCTCATCCCGTCAAGGTAGCATTGGCGGGGACATTGATCAACCTTGATGCGCTCTGGCGGCGCAGGATCAGCGCTGCCTGCGGAACCGTTGCGCCATGGCGCGGGCGATATGCCCCGGCAGGATGGCAACGCATTGCGCATAGCGCATGAACATGCGGCGCGGCTGGCCCAGCAGACGCCACAGCCATTCCAGCGCCAGTTTGCGCACCCATTGCGGCGCACGCACCTGACTGCCGGACAGAAAATCAAGCCCCGCCCCGATAGAGGCAAAGCCCAGATGCGGTGTGATCTTGCGGCCATGGGCGGCAAAAAGCTCTTGTTTCGGGGCACCCAGCGCGATGAAGCAGATCCGCGCGCCGCTTTGCGCCACCTTGTGCAGGATCGTATCTGCCCCCGGCCCTGTCGGATCGAACCCGAAGGGCGGCGCAATGGTGCAGGCCACGCGCAGCCCCGGCACCGCCTTTTGCAGCGCGGCGGCGGCGAGGCGCAGGCTGTCATCGGTGCTGCCGACCAAGGCCACAGAATGCCCGCCAGCGGCGGCCCATTGCGCCAGCGGGATCACCAGATCAGAGCCGGGCATCAATGTTACAGGCTGGCGCGCCAGCCGCGACAGCCAGACGATGGGGTTGCCATCGGCGACCACAAGATCTTGTGTTTGATAGGCGGCGCGAAAGGCCGGATCAGCGGCCAGTTTGACCAGATGATCCAGATTGAGCGTGGCCAGCGCAAAGCCCTGCCCTGCGGCAAGCCGCGTTGTCACCTCGGCCTGTAGCGCGGCGCGGGTTGCGATGTTCACGGCAATCTCGCCGCGGCCTGTGCGGAATTTCATGATAGCGGGTGCCCCGATCTGATCCTGCAAGCGCGTCTTGTGGTGTTCTATCCAAGAAACCGTTTCAATTGCGACACAATACTGACAGGTTCCGAGAGTTGAACCAAAACTGCGCCGATCAAGCCCTGACATCAAGCCGGAGCCATTGCAATGCCCTCTGCCGCCCCCCCTGTTGCCACTGTTGCCGCCGTTGCCATTGGCCGCAACGAGGGGGAGCGGCTGCAGCGGTGCCTGACCTCGCTGGTGCGGCAGGTGGGGCGGGTGATCTATGTGGATAGTGGATCGCGCGATGATAGCGTGGCCTTTGCGCGGTCTTTGGGCGTTGAGGTGGTAGAGCTGGATATGTCGCGCCCGTTTACTGCCGCGCGGGCGCGCAATGCGGGGTTCATGGCGCTGCTGGCGGATGATCCGCTGCCGGACTTTGTGCAATTCGTGGATGGGGATTGCACGGTCGTTGATGGCTGGATCGCGGCGGGTGCGGCGCATTTGCAGGCGAATCCCGATCTGGGGCTTGTCACCGGATGGCGCGCCGAGATCGCGCCGGAGCGTAGCGTTTATAACGCGATGTGCGATGTGGAATGGCACCGCCCCGCCGGACAGATCACCGCCTGCGGGGGTGACATGATGGTGCGGCGCACCGCGTTTGCGACGGTGGATGGCCTGACCCCTGATCTGATTGCCGGAGAGGATGAGGAATTCTGCCTCAGGCTGGGGCAGGCGGGCTGGGGGCTGGAACGGTTGCCGCTGCCGATGACGCGCCATGATGCCGCGATGACGCGGTTTTCCGAATGGTGGCAACGCGCGGTGCGGGCGGGCCATGCCTTTGCGCAGATCGGGCGGATGCATCCCGCCCATTTCCGCGCCGAGCGGCGGCGCATCCTGATCTATGCTGTCGCCTTGCCGCTGGTGTTTCTGGGCGGGGTGATCATGGCCATCAGCGGCGCGGTTCTGTTCGGTGTGCTGCTGGCCGTGGCTGTGCTGAGCCTTTATGAGCTAAGCTGGCTGCGCACATCCTATGGTTTGATGCGGGATGGCCTGCCCGCCGCCCAAGCCGCGCGGCACGGGGCCTTTCTGACGCTGTCGAAATTTGCCAATCTGATCGGGGTGCTGACCTATCACTGGCGCAGATTGCGCCAGCGCGAGATGCGGCTGATCGAGTATAAATGATGCGTGCTATTTCAGAACTGGTGCAACGCAATCCCGGAAGGATCGTTGAATGTATTTATTGATGTGTGCCCCGGCGCCTGTCAGTGACCATGGGGGGCAACTGAAGCTGGATACAAAGTTTGTGGATGGCATGCATGTTCAGGTGCGCGAATGGAATGGTCCTGTCCGCTGTGTATTGCAACGCACCAAACATGCTATCCCGTTTGGACAGGTTTATGACGTAGCAGACCTGTCTTTTGAACTGACGATATTGGATCAGCTTGCGCCTTTGCCTGATGCCGTTTTGGCGGATGTGTCAGCGGTGATGTTATCAGCAGATATGGTCGATATCGGGCCGCTATCTGATCAAGTGCGCCGTGCAAAGCTGCCATTTGTTGTCACGATAGAATACACATTGGCGACACGGTTGCGTATTCTTTGGCTTGAGAATTGGCGCAATCCATTGCGGCTGTTGCGGTCTGCCATTTGGACATTGAATCAGGAGCGGGCTGTCCGGTCTGCGTTGCGTGCGGCTGATGGGGTGCAGTTTAACGGATATCCGGCCCATGATGCCTATGCATCCATGAATGCAAATACGTTGCTTTATCTTGACAATCGCATGACCCCGGATCTGTTTGCCACATCTGCCGAGATGCAGGCGCGCGCAGAACATGCGCGTCAGGGTGAACCGTTGCGGTTGATCTATTCCGGGCGGCTTGAGCATCTCAAAGGATCACAGGATCTTCCCCGATTGATGCAGGAATTGCGCAACAAAGGGGTTCAGGCTACGCTTGATATCTACGGTGCAGGTAGTTTGCTTGATCAGCTGCGGGCCAGTTTTGCACCTTTCAAAGACATGATACGCATCCACGCGCCTGTTGATTTTGCATCAGAACTGGTGCCGATCAACCGTCAGCAAGCAGATATTTTCGTAAGCTGCCACCGTCAGGAAGACCCGTCTTGTTCCTATCTGGAGGCGATGGGATGCGGCCTTGCCGTGGCGGGATATGCGAATCAGATGTGGAACAGGCTGCAACACAGCAGCGGTGGCGGCGGGGTTGCCCCCATTGGGAATATCGCCGCTTTGGCAGAGGTTATCGCCGGTTGGGACAAAGATCGTGACGCTTTGATAGCGGCCAGCGAAGCCGGATTGGATTTTGCGCGAAAGCATAGTTTCAATCAGGAATTCAAAAAGCGCATGGATCACGTGCGTTTTGTGACGTAGCCTTGGCGTTCCTGTTGAAAAGATCCCTGTGGGACCGGAAAATCAGCTTTTGAAGCACATAGTTTCGCCATTTTATGATTTTAGTCTGAACGGGATAGTCACCGCAGTTCAGGACAAAGCAGTGCCTGCGCGCTATACTAAAGAAAGTAACTTCGCTCGTGCGACATGGTGCCATGAAAGAGTATGTTTCCAGACGCCGCAAGACGCCCCGTTTGGGCAAGGATGCGC
>JBLRWJ010000197.1:0-3616 GCA_047921315.1 Rhodobacterales bacterium
GGCATCTGGGAAGGCAGCCCCAATCTGCGCCCCGATTTCCGCGAGGCGCATCAGAAAAAACTCGACAAGGCCGCACGCGCCGCCAAAGCGCAGGAGATGATCTGATGCTTATTCAGGATCATGATCGCGCTGGCGGATATTGGGGGGCAGTCTATGCGTTCTGCGCCGTCAAGGGCCTGCAAGTGGTGATTGATGGGCCTGTGGGCTGCGAGAACCTGCCGGTCACCTCGGTGCTGCATTACACAGACGCGTTGCCGCCCCATGAATTGCCGATTGTGGTCACGGGCCTGGGCGAGGACGAGATGTCTTCGGGCACCGAAGAATCGATGGCCAGAGCATGGAAAGTGCTGGACCCGGCCTTGCCTGCTGTGGTCGTGACAGGATCCATTGCCGAGATGATCGGCGGCGGCGTCACGCCTATGGGCACGAATATCCAGCGCTTTTTGCCGCGCACCATTGATGAGGATCAGTGGCAGGCCGCTGACCGCGCGATGACATGGATTTTCACCGAATTTGGCATGACCAAGGGGCGCATGCCCCCCGAGAAGAAGCGCGAAGAGGGGGCCGCCCCGCGCGTCAATATCCTTGGGCCGATGTATGGCACCTTCAACATGCCAAGCGATCTGGCCGAGATCCGCCGTCTGGTGGAAGGTATCGGGGCCGAGGTCAATATGGTCATGCCGCTGGGTGCCCATCTGGCCGAGATGCGCAATCTGGTGAATGCAGACGTCAATATCGTGATGTACCGCGAATTCGGGCGCGGGCTGGCGGAATGCCTTGGCAAACCCTATCTGCAAGCGCCCATCGGCATGGACAGCACAACGCTGTTCCTGCGCCAGCTGGGCGAGATGCTGGGGCTGGACCCAGAGCCGTTCATCACCCGCGAAAAGCATTCGACACTCAAGCCGATGTGGGATTTGTGGCGCTCTGTCACGCAGGATTTCTATGCAACGGCCAGTTTCGCGGTGGTGGCAAATGAAACCTATGCGCGCGGCATTCGCAACTATCTGGAAAACGATCTGGGCATGCCCTGCGCCTTTGCGGTGGCCCGCACACGCGGCCAGAAAACCGACAATGACCGTGTGCGCACGCTGCTGGCCGAAAAGCGCCCGCTGATCGTGTTCGGGTCTATCAATGAGAAAATGTATCTGGCCGAGTTGAAGGCCGGGCACGGGCCTGCGCCTGCGTTCATTCCGGCCAGTTTTCCGGGGGCGGCCATCCGGCGCCATACCGGCACGCCGATGATGGGCTATGCGGGGGCCACCTATCTGCTGCAAGAAGTCTGCAACGGGTTGTTTGACGCGCTGTTCCACATTCTGCCTTTGGGCAGCCAGATGGACGCGGCCGATGCCACGCCTGCAACGCTGAAACGGGATCTGCCCTGGTCCGAGGCCGCAAAGGCAGAGTTGGACCGCATCGTGGCCCAGCACCCCATTCTGACCCGCATTTCCGCTGCGCGCACCATGCGCGATGCGATCGAGAAGGCCGCGCTAGAACGCGGCGCTGATGAAGTTGATTCCGATCTTGTTACGGCGCTGCGCCGTGACCTGACACGCGCCTGATTTAAAGGAGGACGCACCATGGCTGACTATACTGTCAATGCCCCCCGCCCCCGCGCCGAACGCGCACGGGAATGGGAATACAAACTTTATTTCAGTGTGATCTTTCTGCTCGCACTTGCGACGGGCGTGATCACCTGGTCGTGGCGGATCGCTACAACGGGCAAATTGCCTGACCTTGGCCCCGTGGGCCGCGCATTGAATGATGCGAGTGTCATCGCACCGATTATTTTCCGCAGCTGACAGCTTGCGCGAACACAGATTCCCGTAGGCAAAGTCTGCGGGTGCGGTTGTCCTGACTTTTCGGAGAAGGGGCGGCCATCCTCGCCGCAGGGTGTGCGGCGCAGTCTGATTATCCGGAGGATACTATGGCTGAAAACACTGATCTGTCTTTCACAGGTCTCACTGACGAGCAAGCTCAAGAGCTGCACTCAGTCTATATGAGCGGTCTTACGCTCTTTGTTGGCGTTGCTGTAGTTGCGCATATCGCAACATACATCTGGCGTCCTTGGTTCTGAGGAAGGAACAAAAATGTCCAAATTCTACAAGATATGGCTCATCTTCGACCCGCGCCGCGTATTCGTGGCACAGGGCGTCTTCCTCTTTTTGCTTGCTGCAATGATCCATCTGGTTGTGCTGTCCAACGGCATCAACTGGTTCGCTGCCGCAGCAGCCCGCGCAGCAGGAAGCTGAGCCGGCTCGGGGACTGTAAATGTCGCGGGCGGTGGGCGAATTGTGTATCGCCCGCGACAATCTTCAAAAGGGTATTTCCCGACGCGGCCCGCCTGAACACGGCGTGACCGCCTGAGAGTGGAGAGGGAAGCATGGCACTGCTCAGCTTCGAACGAAAATACCGCGTGCCAGGAGGCACGCTGGTCGGCGGAAATCTGTTCGACTTTTGGGTTGGGCCATTTTACGTCGGCTTCTTCGGGGTCACGACGATATTCTTCGCCGTCCTCGGAACCTTACTGATTTTCTGGGGGGCCGTGCTGCAAGGCACTTGGAACCCTTGGCTGATTTCAATCAATCCCCCACCCCTGTCCTATGGGTTGGGTCCGGCACCGCTGCTTGAAGGCGGGCTATGGCAGATCGTGACCATCTGCGCCATCGGGGCCTTTGTGTCCTGGGCGCTGCGCGAAGTTGAAATTGCGCGCAAGCTGGGCATGGGTATGCATGTGCCATTTGCCTTTGGTGTGGCGATTTTTGCCTATCTTACACTGGTTGTCTTTCGCCCCATCCTGATGGGTGCATGGGGACATGCGTTCCCTTATGGCATCTGGACGCACCTCGATTGGGTGTCCAATGTGGGCTACACCTACGGCAACTTCCACTATAATCCGGCGCATATGATCGCGGTGACCTTCTTCTTCACCACGACACTGGCGCTGGCGCTGCATGGCGCGCTGGTTCTGTCAGCAGCCAACCCCAAGAAGGGCGAAGAGATGAAGACGCCCGACCACGAAGACACGTTCTTCCGGGACCTTATCGGGTATTCCGTAGGCACGCTGGGCATTCACCGCGTCGGTCTGTTGCTTGCGCTGAATGCCGGGTTCTGGTCGGCAGTCTGTATCGTGATCTCGGGTACCATCTGGTTTGACCAGTGGGTCTTCTGGTGGGATTGGTGGCTGGATCTGCCCTGGTGGCGCGATGTCGCAGGAGGCGTCAATGGCTGAGTATCAGAATATCTTTACACAGGTGCAGGTGCGCGCCGCCCCGGAAATGGGCCTGGTTGAAGGCGTAGAGCTGGGAAACCGCACCAAAGGCGCCAGCTTCTCCAACCTTCTGGGCTGGATAGGCAACGCGCAACTCGGGCCGATCTATCTGGGCACGATGGGCTTCATCTCGCTTGTAACCGGCACGATCTGGTTTGTGATGGTGGGCCTTTGGTTCTGGGATCAGGCGGGGTACAACCCGGCTGTGTTCCTGCGCGATCTGTTCTGGTTGTCGCTTGATCCACCCGCGCCCGAATACGGGCTAAGCATACCGCCGATGCGCGAAGGGGGCTATTTCCTGATTGCCTCGTTCTTCCTGCTGATCTCGGTTATGACGTGGTGGGT
>JBLRWJ010000198.1:0-3494 GCA_047921315.1 Rhodobacterales bacterium
TGCCAGAGGCGTGGCGATGCTGCAGGTTCGCGCCAAGATGCAGCGCATCGGCATGGGGCGCGCGTGGTCCGCGGGTTGTATCCGCGCCAAGGCTGAGATTCAGCCGCGTTTGCGCGTTCAGGATGCGGGTGACGCCGGAAGACAGCCGCAGGGAGCTGGAATAATGCGCGCCGCTGTAGCGGGTTGCGCCGGCAAGGGCGGCGATCTGGTATTCAAGCGGGGCAGTGGCGGCGCGCCAGCGATGCACGATGCCGATGTTCGCGCTGTCCAATGCAAAATCCGAGGCGCGGGCGGTGGGCGCGATCTCTTTTGCCTCATGCGACAGGCGGTAGCGTCTGGTATCGCCCAGCAGAAGCAGATCGGTGCGATACATCTCTGTCTCAAGCAGGCGGTAGCGCAGGGTGGCGCCGAGGCTGGCCTCGATCCCGGACAGGGCGCGCGCGGCCCCGCCCAAGGTGGCGGTCACGTAATCCTGGCTGAAGAAATCATAGATCTGCGTATTGTCCCGAACAGAGCCGTTATTGATGTTGGAATTGGGCGCAAATGAGAAATTCAGCTGTGTGTTCCAGCGGTTGCGGGCGCTGACATAGCGGAAATCCCGCAGGGCGATCTGCCGGGTTTCGGCGTCAGGGGCGTGTTGCGCGGCGCGGCGCAGCCAAAGTTGCGCACGGGTGCGTTTTTCCTGACTGGACAGGATTTGCGCCATGACGCGGGCACTGTCATAGCGCTGTGCCGGGGTGGTGGACAGCGCCCATGCCTGTGCAGCTGCGGGCTGGGCGATGTCGAAGCGGGCCAGATCACGCGCGGCGCGGGCCTTGAGGATCAGCGCGGTCACATCCTGCGGATCGCGTGTCAGCAGCGCATCGGCAATCTGCAAGGCCAGTTCGGGCTGGCCGTTGCCGATCGCGGTGACAGCGCTGCTGCGCATCTGATCCGGCGTCAGGGTCTGCGCGTCAGCCGGTGCTGTGAACAGCAGCATCGCCACAACAGCGGCGAGCGCAACGGCGATGCGGCGCGATGGACCCTTTTGCATCACGGAGCAGGCTGGTCCCGGTTGAGGATGAAGCCGCCTGTTTCACGGAAAGTCGCGCCGGGCGTCCGCCGTTCCTGCCCCTCGACCACCAGAATGCCCACGATTTCACCCCCCGGATTGGTTGTGTGATCGCCTGCCATGATCGCGTAATAGTTGCCCTCTTCATACAGGACGGCGCGGCCGTCATTATTGAAAAAGGTGCTGTCGAGCGTGCCAACGATTTCACCGTTGCGATCAAGAACGCCGGTCCCGATCTTGAACCGCAGGGTGGGCAATGCAGAGATGCTGGCGTTATCTTGGCTGTTGATGTCTGCGATGATATCGTTTGTCACATCCGCCCCTTCCATGTCATAGACGCGCCGGTTCGATACGCTGCCGCGCACCGCATCCGTACACCGTGTGGCGGTGCAATTGCCGGAAAAGCCGTTGAAATCAATCGCAACTTCCATGTCGCCTGTGACATATTCGATGCCGGATGTGCCGGAAAAATCACGTAAACCGGCATAATTGCCGCTATACTGCGCCTGTCCGGTTGTGGGCAGAATGACATCGCCGTTGCGTTGATAGATAAAGCCGCCAAATCCGTATCCTGTGTATGCCCCCGTGCGCACGATGGCCAGTTCTGTCAAAGGCTCGCCATCCGGTCCGTTCGCGCCGCGCTTGAACACGACGCGGTGTACCAACTGGCTGATCGGCACACCGGTCAGGGAATCCGGGACGGTGCTGGGGCCTTCATAGGCGGCAAACCCGGTGCCAAGAGGCACTGCGGAGCGGGTATATTCCGTGCCATCCGGCTGATCGCCGTCAAAGGCCAGCCCTTCTACATAGAAGGTATCGCTATCAGAATCGTAACGGTAATTATTGGCAAAGCCATTGCCCTGATTGACACCATCGGCGGTGACGCGCGCCTCGCGGCGCACGATGCTGTTATCTGGGGTCGGGTTCGCGGTACCGGGTGGCAGGCCGCGCCCTTCGATGCCGGTGTCATCCGGTTCTGTGGGCGGTTCGGGTTCCGTGGGCGGTTCGGGTTCCGTGGGCGGTGCGGGGGGCGGGGTCTCTTCGCCCTGATCAAACGGGTTCCCGTCGCAGGCCGCCAAGATGAAGGCTGCGAGAATAAACGCTGGAAATCTTATCATGAGAACTGCCCTCTGAATGATTTTTGTTTTTTTCCAAGGCTCTGGTTTGGCAAGCCGAAAGTCAATCATTCGCAGCCGTGAGGCGGGAGTTTTCTTGCGGGTGTGGCTTACAGACCCCCCCTCATTATTGTGGATTTTGAAAAGGACATCCTCAAGATATAGTGTCGGGCGACTCATTCCCGTAGATGAAGGAACCACGATCATGCCGCTCACCCCTGACCAGCAGGCCGAGATTGACGCGCAGCGCGCACAGGCCACGCCGACCCGCCGCGCTGTGTCCCCGGGGATGGAGGCGCATCTTTACACCGCCATTCCGGTGCTGGATCACGGGTTTGTCCGGTTTATCGACTATATGGGCGATGATGCTGCGATCTGTCAGGCGGCGCGTGTCAGCTATGGCAGGGGCACCAAATCGGTGCAGAATGACGAAGGCCTGATCCGCTATCTGATGCGGCACTGGCATTCGACCCCGTTCGAGATGTGCGAGGTCAAGCTGCATGTGAAGCTGCCCGTTTTCGTGGCGCGGCAATGGATCAGGCACCGGACGGCGAATGTGAACGAATATTCGGCCCGCTATTCGATTCTGGACCGGGAGTTTTATATTCCGGCACCCGAACATCTGGCGGCGCAATCGGTGGTCAATAATCAGGGCCGTGGTGCCGCATTGGAGGGGGCAGAGGCCGCGCGCGTGCTGGATATCCTCAAGGCGGATGCGAACCGTGCCTATGACCATTACGAGGAGATGATCAGCCAGGATGGCCAGGCCGGGCTGGCCCGCGAACTGGCGCGGATGAACCTGCCCGCCAATATCTATACCCAGTGGTACTGGAAGGTTGATCTGCACAATTTGCTGCATTTCCTGCGCCTGCGCGCTGATGCCCACGCGCAATACGAGATCCGGGTTTATGCCGATGCGATCTGCAAGGTCGTGGCCGACTGGGTGCCCTATGCCTACAAGGCTTTCGAGGATTACCGCATGGGTGGCGCCACGCTCAGCGCCACCGCGCTGGATTGCGTGCGCCGGATGCTGAAGGGCGAGGACGTCACGCAGGAGACATCCGGCATGAGCAAGGGCGAATGGCGGGAGTTTATGCAGAATTTGGAGTAAATTGGACGCTGCGCGGAATCATGGCGCGTAGCGCCGCCGCGCGGTCGCCGACACGCCCGCAGTGAGCAATATGGGGCGGCGATTTTGCGACAGATGCGGCAGCCGGATAAGGCGGATGATGTGGCGGGGATAAACTGCCTCTCTTTGGCCGGTCATGGCCACCCCGCGTGACGGCGACAGCGCGGCGGCGGTATAAGCGCCGACAGTCGCGTCCCGA
>JBLRWJ010000199.1:0-3369 GCA_047921315.1 Rhodobacterales bacterium
TATGAAAAAATTTGTGATTGCAGCCGCAACGGCCGCAGCCCTTGCAAGCCCCGCTATGGCAAGCGATCTGACCAACTTCAGCGATGATCTGACAATCCTGTCGACACAAAGCACCGCTGCAGCCGGTACGCCGGGTGCTGGTGCTGCAGGTGCAGGTGCAGGCGGCGCAGGTGCTGCTGCCGGTGCAGGTGCACTTGCCGGTCTTGGCGGGTTGGGCGCTGCTGCCGTGGTCGGCGGCTTGGCCGTTTTGGTTGGTGCCGTTGCAAGCTCGTCATCGACCAGCGCGTCAGGCACCTGATCTCGCAAAGCGATCAGAGGGTTTTCGTAAAAGGCGCCTTCGTGGCGCCTTTTATTTTGCCTTGGTCATGCTGGCTCTCGCGGGTCTTGGATCGGGTTTCGGATCAGGGCTGCAGGTGGGTCAGGGCCGCAGTTCCTGAAACACGACAGAGCCTGTGGTGGATGACAGCCACTGCACCGAGGCGGTCACACGACCCGACGCATCCAGATGATAGCTGTTGCGAAAGCTGATCGTGCCGGATGCGCAATCTTCGGTCATTTTACGGCCGGGAAGTGCTGCAAGGATGGCATTGCCCGGCGCTGACAGGCCCGCCGTGATCGTGCAATCCAGCACAAGATCTATGGTCCGGTCCTCACCATCAAGAAACTGCATCAATCGCCGCGCCTGACCGCCTGACCCTGATTGCAACAGGGCCAGTGTTTCCTTGATATCTGACGACATCAGGTCATCCCCCGCGCCACGCGTTGCTGTCACGATCCCCTGGCGCAGGGTCATCGTCTGGCGGGTACCCGTGGCATAGGTGCGATAGGGGCCATTATCGCGCACCCCGATCAGGTAGAAGGGTTCTGCCCCGTCCCGTGCAAGGGCAAAGATAACCGGTCCGTTGACCTGCGCCAGAACAGCCGCCGGATCGGCAATCGCCTGAGGTTGTGCGCCTTTATCCGTGCCTGCGGCTGTTGCCTTTTCCAATGACTGGCTGATCGCGGTTCTGGCGATATCCACAAAATTGGTGCTGTCTTGATCATTCCCGCATCCTGCCAGCATCAGCGCGACTGCTGCAAAGCCTGTTGCCTGCACTTTCCTGCACATTCTCATCTCCAGAACCGTCCCCATTTCTTTTCCAGATCCGGGCGATGATAATCGCGCACCTGTTCATATAGCCGATCCTGCAGATCCAGCCGCGCCCCGCCATCGCGGGTCAGCGGGCGGATCATGATATCTCCGGCCTGCCGTGTGGGCGTGCCGATCAACGGGCCAAGCGGGATGGTCAGGCGAAACCCCTTGTCGAACGAGCCTTCGCCAAAATCTTCGGCAGAGACATCCGTGAGCGTGGCAAAAGCGCCGATACGCCACCCGTTTGCAAACTCGCGGTCCAGGCTGAAGGTGGCCCCGATATCACCTGCCAGATAGCGGCCAACATCCACCTGTCCGTGAAAACCATTACCAAAATCATAATAGGCCGACAGGTGGCCGGTCACGATGTCATAGTCGCGCAGGCCGAATAACTGGTCAAAGTCACGCTGTTGCACATAATTGACCTCTGCCCCCAAAGCGAGGCGGCTATCGACGGGTTTCCACAGCACTTCGGCTGAGATGCCTGCATACATTTCCTCCAGATACCCGGCAGAGGCCCGGGCATAGAGGTTGGGTCCGGGGCGGGCATATCCTGTCAAGGTCAGATGGTCGATTGCGGGGTCACCTTCGCGGGCATAAAGCGCGTAATCGGTGCGCACGCGGGGCAGGGCGGATGGATCGCGGCGGCTGATGCTGTCCATATTGCCAAGCAGCCGTTTTGACAGGCTGCCCGAGGCCACAAGACCGGGCGTGATCTGGTAACGCGCCTTGAGTTCGGCGCCGATATCGCCGCGCAACGGATTTTCAGGATCAAACAGGCTGTAGCGCAGGAACGGGGCCAAGGACCAAGTCAGCGCGGGCGACAGGCCTTCGGTTTCAGCAGGCGCGCGGCGATAGCCATCTGTGACGATGGTATTGGCCAGCATTGCGCTTGCCGGGGCATTCTCCAGATCTTCCAGATCGCTGCGCTGCAGGGTGATGGCGGACAGGGCCATGCCATTGACCACGGGCACGATCACAAAGGTCTCAACCGTGCCGGGCAGGTTGCGCGCCATGATCCGCGCCGTGCGTCCGATAGCCTGCGGTTCTGATCGATAGGTCCGGTTGATCAGGCGCAGGGTGGCGCGGCGGTCCTCAAGCGACAGACCGCCAAACACCAGATTGTCGCGGGCCATCGCCTCGGACAGGCGGGCAGGCGTGCTCTGGGTGATCACGCTGTTCTGGCTCCAGCCCAGATCGCTGCGTTCCTGCGCATTGCGCCGGTAGATCGGGACAGGGGCCGGTTCCGTGCCGCCGGGCATGGCGCTGTTGCGTGGATTGGTATGAAAGGTGATCTGCGCGCCGATCGCCACACCCTGCATCGCGACCAAAGACGCCTGTGTGCCATTGGCGAAACGGTAATCAACGCCAAGGTTCCACGGCGATTTTGGGGAAATCAGACCGTTCGCCGCCTCTTCCACATAGGCATCGGATGCGTATTCGGCCTTGAACGTCAGCCGCTCTGTCGCGGCCCATGTGACCCCGCCGAACGCGGCAATATCACCACGGAACCAGCGGTCATAGCTTGGAATGCCCCCTTCCTGCAACAAATCCGTGCTGCGGTCGCCGCCAGAGGCAAACGGGCGGTAGCTGCCCAGACGCCCCCATCCCAAACCACCCGTCACGCGCAAAGTTGGCGAGATGCCTTTGCTGGCCACGATATATTCCGCACCATAAAGCGATGTTCCAACAAAATCCTGCATGCCGATCGCCACGGACGGGCGATACCGCCCTTCCTGCAGGATCTGATAGCGCAGGTCAAAGCTGCGATCATAATAGATCGATTCGTTGTAGTTGGGGATCGGCCTGCCGCCCAGTTCATCAAGGCCCCTGACCCCAGTATAGCGAAAACTGCCAGACAGGCGCGGGGTCAGTTGAAAGGATATTGTGGCGCGGGTGGTGCCGCTGAAATGCGAGAATGTCGTGGATAATATGGCGTCCGGGGCCATGTCGGCGCTGGGCATATCCACCAGCCCCGGTGCGCCATTCAGCGAGAAACTTGGCATGTCCTGCGCCACCCCGGTACCCGCTGCTGCGGCCCAGTACAACGCGGATCCGCAAAGCAGCGCGGCCGCCGTCATGCCGTGGGGCGCGATCTCTTGACGCAGGCGGGTTTTGGTCCGGTCAGGGGTGCCACATGCGGTCGGTGACGTTATCTGCCGCGCCTTGAAACGCGTGCTTTTACTTATCATGGGAGCGTCCCCGTGCCACAAATCACATCCGCCCGTACCTAAGAG
>JBLRWJ010000200.1:0-3357 GCA_047921315.1 Rhodobacterales bacterium
TTCCCCCGGAGATTACGTCACTTTCAAATTTCTACCAACTTCGCGACACGACCGAGCGGAGCGGGGCAGGCTGACAGCTAACAGGGTTAACGTGACAGGAAGGGCGGTTGTCCCCGGCGGCAGGGCATACTATGTGTCGCCCGTGTGACACTGCCGGAGAATGGACAGAATGGATATGCGTGAGCGGGTCAATACGGCCCTCAAACAGGCCATGAGAGACAAGGCGGCTGACCGTCTGTCAACGCTTCGACTGATCAATGCCGCGATCAAGGACCGCGATATCGCGGCGCGCGGCGATAGTGAGGCCGATGGCGTCGGCGATGCCGAGGTGCTGGCGATTCTGGGCAAGATGTCCAAGCAGCGGATGGAAAGCGTGCGCGCCTATGAAGAAGGTGGCCGCGTGGATCTGGCCGAGCGTGAGCGCGCCGAGATTGCCGTGATCGAGGAGTTCCTGCCGCGGCAGCTGACCGAGGCCGAGATTGACGCCGCGGTCACCGAGGCGATTGCCAAGACGGGGGCCAGCTCGATCCGCGATATGGGCAAGGTCATGGGCGAGTTGAAGGGCAAATATACCGGGCAGATGGATTTCGGCACCGTGGGTCCGATGATCAAGACGCGGCTAAGCTGAGGATCAGCGATGAAGGCCCGGTTTTCAGGGCCGAAAAGCGGGTGGCACGGGATGCCGGGCGCTGCGTTATCGGCCCATGGGCTGCAAAGGGCTGCTGTGGGCTGCTGGGGTTACGGCTTTTCGGCTTTGGCGCTGCGCAGCGCTTCGGACAGGTCGTTGAACAGGGCTTTGCGCTCGTCCTCTGACAAAAAGGCCCCGATCTCGACCGTCCGGCCATTCCCGCTGAGGGTAACGTAGAACGGCACCGGGCCGCCTTTTGGATGCAGTTCCGCCCGCGCCCAATAGCTGTTGCAATCCCATTCCTGACGGTCGCCCTTCGGATTTGTCCGGGTCAGGTGGATATGGCTGCCATCCAGCGTCAGTTCCTCCACGATATTGCCATCGCGGTAGCTGCGCTCCAACCCCCACCAAATTGCAGCAACGGCGGCCATCAGAAAGGGCAGCAAGCCCCATAGAACGGCAGTTCCCAGCAACGGATATAGCGGGATGGTGATCAGGGTGAAGGTGCCCAGCACGAATGCCGCCATGCCACGCCGTGGCAAAGAGCGGTGCGGCCACAGGGTCAGGCTGCGGTGATCCTCATCTGGGTCTGTCCAAGCATAGGGCATAAGCGTTGCATCCGGATCTGTCTTGTCTGATCGGTGAATTTAAGGCCGTTTGTCCGGTGGTAAAGGTGCAATCCCGCTGCAGGTCTGCTGCTGCGCGGATATGTCGTCAGATCATACCTTGCGTGCAGTCATGGCGCAGCCAGGTGATCCGCATCGTGAACCCAAGACCAGCAGCGCAATTGCTGTGGCAACGCCCTGCATCCGCAATGCCGTTGGGCAAAAGATCCGTTCCAAAAGAAAAGGGCCCCGGCGGGGCCCTTTCTGGTTTTAAGTGGTGCCTTAATGGGCGTGCTGCTTGTCCCAGTCTTCCCGCTTGGGAAGCTGCTCGAACGTATGTTCGGGCGGCGGGCTGGGCAGGGTCCATTCCAGCGTGTCGGCATATTCGTTCCAGTAGTTGTTCTGCGTCACACGTGCGCCGCGGAACAGGGAGTAGAACACGATACCGAAGAAGAAGAGGAAGGACGCAAAGGAGATGAACGCGCCGACCGATGACCAGTAGTTCCACAGCGCGTAAGCCTCGGGGTAGTCGATATAGCGGCGGGGCATGCCCTGACGGCCCAGAAAGTGCTGCGGGAAGAATGTCAGGTTCGAGCCGAGGAACATCATCCAGAAGTGCAGTTTGCCGGCCCATTCGGGATAGTGGCGGCCGGTCATCTTGCCAAAGTAGAAATAGATCCCGGCAAAGATGGCAAATACCGCCCCCAATGACATCACATAGTGGAAATGCGCCACAACATAATAGGTATCATGATACGCACGGTCGATTGCAGCCTGGCTGAGCACGATACCCGTCACACCGCCAACGGTGAACAGGAACAAAAAGCCAAACGCCCACAGCATCGGGGTTTCAAAGCTGACAGAGCCGCCCCACATCGTCGCGATCCAGCTGAACACCTTGACCCCGGTGGGTACGGCGATCACCATCGTGGCCATCATGAAGTAGGACTGCTGCGTCAGCGACATGCCCACGGTGTACATGTGGTGTGCCCAGACAACAAAACCCAGCGCACCGATGGCGATAATCGCCCAGACCATTGGCAGGTAGCCAAAGACCGGCTTGCGCGAGAAGGTCGCGATGACATGGCTGATGATGCCGAAACCGGGCAGGATGATGATATACACTTCCGGGTGGCCAAAGAACCACAGGATATGCTGGTACAGCACCGGATCGCCGCCACCTGAAGGATCAAAGAAGGTGGTGCCAAAGTTACGATCGGTCAGCAGCATGGTGATGGCGCCCGCCAGAACCGGCAGGGACAGCAGAATCAGCCATGAGGTGACAAAGATCGACCATGCGAACAGGGGCACCTTGAACAGGGTCATGCCGGGGGCGCGCATGTTCAGGAAGGTAGTGATCATGTTGATCGCGCCCAGAATCGAGGACGCACCGGACACATGGACCGCGAAAATCGCCAGATCGAGCGAGAATCCCCCCTCATTCGTGGATAGCGGCGGATAGAGCACCCAGCCCACGCCAGAGCCAAGCTGGTCGTTCCCGCCCGGTGCCAGCAAGGAGGCCACACCCAGCGCGGTGCCCGCAACATACATCCAGTAGCTAAGGTTGTTCATCCGCGGGAAGGCCATATCCGGCGCGCCGATCTGCAGCGGCATGAAGTAGTTGCCGAACCCGCCGAACAGGGCGGGAATCACGACAAAGAACATCATCAGAACACCGTGATAGGTGATCATTACGTTCCACAGGTGGCCGTTGGGCGTGCATTCACGGGTCGAATCCGCGATGAAACGCGCCCCTTCCATGCACATATACTGGACACCCGGCTCCATCAGTTCCATCCGCATATAGATGGTGAAGGTGACCGAGATCAGACCGACAATCGCCGATGTGATCAGGTAAAGGATGCCGATATCCTTGTGGTTCGTGGACATGAACCACCGGGTGAAGAACCCGCGCGGGTCTTCGTGTCCTTGGCTGTGAATGGCTGCGTCGGCCATGCGGTTGCCTCCTGCTTGGTGCTGTTTTGGCGCAAGGATAACCCCTGCGCGGCTTTCCCGACCTGTTTAGAATGGCTGGCCTGCAACGGCAATCCGCGAATTTGACATGTATCAATGTAAATTGTCGCACCCAGCGCGCTGTTGGGGCGGGTTGACACTGGTTGCAAG
>JBLRWJ010000201.1:0-3290 GCA_047921315.1 Rhodobacterales bacterium
GAACGTGAAATCCTGCGCCGTGGCTATCATGCGGTGGAAAATGCCGGGCAAATCGTTGTCTTTTGCAACAATGAACCGATCAGGTTATTGATGTGATGCGTCTTGACGCCGATCTGTCGTGGCGCAGAAGGTTGGAAAGCGATCAAGTCCTTGTTCTTTCATCCTCTCCGGTCAGTGATAAAAAGTTTTCTTGAAAACTTTTGTGAAAACTCTTTTCAAGAGTTTTGTCTGTCACGCGGCGTTACACGTAACCAGATCCCGTCGCTGGCTCTGACTGTCAGATGCGCAATGGGCACGGGAACGCGCCCATCGACAGGTTCAAAGCGAAAATTGCGCAACAGCATCGACAGGATCAAAGGCCCTTCAACCATGGCAAAGCCTGCGCCGGGGCAAACCCGTGCCCCGGCAGAGAAAGGGATAAACGCCTCTCGCTGACAGGTCTTTCCGTTCTCCGTCTGCCAGCGGGCAGGATCAAACCCATCGGGATTGTCCCACAGGCGGATGTGACGATGCAAATGCCACGGGCTGACTACGATTTGTGAACCGGGCGAAAGGTTACGATCACGAAAGCGTTCCGGTTTGGTCGTCTGCCGCACCATCATCGGCACGGGCGGATATAGCCGCAACGCCTCTCGGAATACATCCCGACTGACACGCAAACGCGACATAACCGTAAAATCAGCTATCTGCAGCGCGTCAGCCTCTGCGGCCACCTGATCTTGCCACGCGGGATGTTGCGCCATCAGATAGAGGCTCCATGCCAAGGCAGAGGCGCTTGTTTCATGTCCGGCCAGAAAGAAGATCGCCACCTGATCCACCATTTCCTCTGTCGTGAAACGCGCCTTGCTGACAGGATCGACTGTGGTCATGATTTTCGTGGCCAGATCATCCGGGGCGGTGCCTGCTTTGATCTCTGCCATCCGGGCGGTTGTCAGTGCGGTGATCAAATGGCGGATTGATGCAGCGCTCCGTTTTGTTTTGCGTCTGTGAAAACGGGGCATCCAGCGCGGCATTGGCAGAAACGCGGCGATATTCAGGATCGGCTGGCTTCGCTGATAGGCGCGAAATTCTGAAAACACCCGGCTTGCCACCTCATTCTCGATCGGGATGGAAAACAGGGTGCGAAAGATCACATCTGCGGCTGCGTGGCTGGTGACTTCTTCAATCTCGATCGTGGCGGCAACACCCGTTTCGCGGTTCAGGCGCGACACCGCTGCTTCGGCCGCGTTCCACATCGCATGGAAGGTATCACGCAAGCGCCCACCTTCAAACGCCGGATCAATGATGCGGCGTTGCCGTTGCCATGTCTCTCCATTGGTCAAAAAGACCGAATTTCCCAAAAGCGGGCGCAACCCTTCTGCCACGCGTGTTGATTTGGGGAAGTCTTGCGGCCTCTCTTTCAGCACCAATCGCACCAAATCGGGTTGGTTGGTCAGATAGGAGCGGAAGAAGGGCGTTCGAAACTCTGCCATCCATGCCCGGTACAGCTTGGCTGGTTGCGCCGACAGGATATCTTTTCGAAACAGCCGCATATAGGTGAACAGCGAGACCTTGTCGGCGCGCATGGCCGGTTTTGGCGGCAAGGCGGTCATGCGGCGACCGACACATGGCCTGACACAGCCCGATCAATCCGTGATTTGGATGCCGCGCGGCCATGATACCTGTCCGCCAGGCGTTTTGGCCCTGCGGTGATCGCAAAATAGTCATAGTGATCAGGACGGTCAAAGGCACAAAGATATTGAAAATGCAGCCGGAAAAACCGCCAGCGCAGCGTCTTCCACCGTTCCGGGCTCAAGGTCTGGGTAAAGGCGGCAGACAGCACCAAGGGCCAGCGTTTGCCTGCGCGCGCCACCCCTGACACTGTCACCGGATCACATAGCGCAAAGGCGCATCCGTCACCCGGCGCTGTGACATCAACCCAGCACAGCGCCTCTGTTTCGCTGAGATATTGCAGATCTGCGCGTAGTCTTTGCGCATCGGGCAGAAAAGACACCATCGGCACAACCTGCCCCAGCGACAACAACGCAAGCGCCGGTCCCTGTGACGGCACCCGCCCATCGCGCAGCAGGTCCGCCAGAAGCGAAACCGCCAAATGCGCCCCAGATGAATGCCCGACAATCAACACCTCATCCACTGGCTCTTGCAGGGCATCTGCAATCAGATCTCCAAATTGCGCCATCCGTCTTTCCAATGCAGGCGGGTAGCCCCCCCCCAGATGCGCAGAAAAAGCAAAGTCATGCATCAGATAATAGGCAAAAAACCGTCCATCGCGCGCGCGAAACCAACGCAAGACACCCCAGGCCGCCATCAGTCCAGCCCCGGCGCCGATCAGCAAGATGATCTGCCCCGCACCCTGCCCGTCCAACCCAATCTGTTTAGCCGCGTAACCGGCAAGCCGAAACAGCACCCAACCGGCCAGTAAAGCAAACCCCAATTGCCACAGCAAAAACACCACCGGATAAAGTGCGGCTATCAACGGCCCCTTGCGCAGCCGCATCAGACGCCCCAAAGCACCCGAACCGATATAGATCCATGCGGTGCGAAACAGTTGCAGATAGGTGGACGGGATAGAGTTTGACATGCTGTCGCGCACAATGTCTGACCAGATCAGCACGTCAATCTCTGCATGGACTTGGTCCGCGTCAAAGCTGGCATCGACCTGCCAACCATAGGCGCCCTTGCCTGACTTCGGGCTTAAAGTCAGTGAATATCCTGAAATCGCTGCCTGCTCCGCACCTTCTTTGCGATACAGTTCGCGGTAGCGGCGCGGATGGATCGGATCATAGCCCGGAATATAGAACACTTTACGCCTTGTGACCTTGGGGTGGGGCATATTGCTGATCCGGACCTCGTTACAAACGTCAGCCTAGCGCAGCTTTCGGGCCAGGTTAAGTCTTTTGCAGGGTGCGGATTTGTCGTGCCGTCCCAGCCGCTACGGCAGTTTCAGCCCAGAACGGCCAGCGCGGGAAAGGTATCAAGCAACCAGAAAGAGAAGGCCGAAAATCCACCCGTCAGCATCATCAGGCCGATGGTCCAAAGCAGCAGGCCCATCACCTTTTCGATACGGTCCATATGGCGCTTCATCCAGCCCATGACGCCGGTCAAACGCGGCAGAAACGCAGCGACCAAT
Organism: Rhodobacterales bacterium; assembly: GCA_047921315.1. GTDB lineage: Bacteria > Pseudomonadota > Alphaproteobacteria > Rhodobacterales > Rhodobacteraceae > Seohaeicola. Next base: position 3,131 of record JBLRWJ010000201.1, read on the forward strand.
AAAAAGGGAATCCCCAGTCCCGCCGCATAGATCCCCAACAAGAAGGTGCCCCGCGTCACCGATGCCTCGGCTGCGGCAATCGACAGGATCGCGCCTAGTTGCGGCCCGATGCAGGGCGTCCAGCCAAAGGCAAAGGCAAGGCCAAGCACATAGGCCCCAA
>JBLRWJ010000202.1:0-3231 GCA_047921315.1 Rhodobacterales bacterium
TCTTGCGGAGGCGAAAATCCTGTTCAATCGCATCGTTCATATTCTGCCTAAATTTTACCGTTTGATAAAAAATGAAATCGTGGAATACTGCATGTGACTCATTCAACCCAAGAGGCGCTGATGACTGTAAAAGCCTATGCCGAAGGAATTGTTGCAGGACGGCTTGATCCCGCGACCTATGCTGATCACTTCGCGGATCTGCACCCGCCACTGGATGATCACGAGGCGCTGGTGGCGGCGGACCGGTGTTACTTTTGCCATGATGCGCCTTGTATCACGGCTTGCCCCACCGATATCGACATCCCGCTGTTCATCCGCCAGATTGCCACAGGCACGGCCGAGGCGGCGGCGCGCACGATCTTTGACCAGAACATCCTTGGCGGCATGTGCGCCCGCGTCTGCCCTACTGAGACGCTGTGTGAACAGGCCTGCGTGCGCGAAAAGGCCGAGGGCAAGCCCGTCCTGATCGGGCAGTTGCAACGCTATGCCACAGATCGGCTGATGGCGCAGGGCGTGCATCCGTTCACGCGTGCGGCCCCCACGGGCAAAACCGTTGCGGTTGTCGGCGCGGGGCCAGCGGGCCTTGCCTGCGCGCATCGTCTGGCGCTGCTGGGCCATGATGTCACCATCTATGATGCGCGGCCCAAGCCCGGCGGTCTGAACGAATACGGCATCGCCGCCTATAAATCCGTGGATGACTTTGCCAAGGCCGAGGTGGACTGGCTGCTGAAAATCGGCGGTATCACCCTCAAGACAGGCGTGGCGCTGGGCCGTGACATCACGCTGGCCGAACTGCAATCAGACCATGACGCAGTCTTTCTGGGTATCGGTCTGGGCGGCGTCAACGCTTTGGGCATTGACGGACAGGACAAATCCGGCGTGACGGATGCGGTGGATTTCATCGCTGACCTGCGGCAATCCGATGACCTGACAACCCTGCCCATTGGCCGCGATGTTGTGGTGATCGGCGGTGGCATGACCGCCGTGGATGCCGCCGTGCAGGCGAAACTGCTGGGCGCGCTGAATGTGTCGCTGGTCTATCGCCGTGGGCGCGAGCGGATGAACGCCAGCCCGTTCGAGCAGGATCTCGCCGCGTCCAAAGGGGTGCGGATCATCACCAATGCCAGCCCTGTCGCGGTGCATGGCAACGGCGCGGTCCGCGAGGTGGAGTTTGAATATACCGATGATGATCTGACCCCCACAGGGCAAAGGTTCCGCCTGCCCGCCGATCAGGTTTTTCGCGCCATCGGCCAGGCCTTGGCGGGCGATAGCCTGCCCGCACAGGAGCGCGGTAAAATCGCTGTCACTGGCGCGGGGCGCACCTCTGTTGCGGGGGTCTGGGCAGGGGGCGATTGCGCCACTGGCGGCGATGACCTGACCGTAACAGCAGTGGCCGAAGGGCGCGATGCCGCCATGGATATGCACAAAACATTGATGGGCTAAGCGCCTTACAGGGAGACCAGCAAAATGGCCAATCTCACCACTGAATTCGCCGGGATCAAATCCCCCAACCCGTTCTGGCTGGCTTCTGCCCCGCCCACGGATAAAGAATACAACGTCCGCCGCGCGTTTGAGGCGGGCTGGGGCGGTGTCGTCTGGAAAACACTGGGCGAGGCGGGGCCACCCGTTGTCAACGTCAACGGCCCCCGTTACGGCGCGATCTGGGGCGCGGATCGCCGCCTGCTGGGCCTCAACAATATCGAGCTGATCACCGACCGCCCATTGGAGGTGAACCTGCAAGAGATCAAAGCCGTCAAGCGCGATTACCCGGACCGCGCGATGGTTGTCTCGCTGATGGTGCCCTGTGTCGAAGAGGCGTGGAAAGCCATTCTGCCACTGGTCGAGGAAACCGGCGCCGACGGGATCGAACTGAACTTTGGCTGCCCCCATGGCATGAGCGAGCGTGGCATGGGCAGTGCCGTGGGTCAGGTGCCCGAATATATCGAAATGGTCACCCGCTGGTGCAAACAGAACACCCGCATGCCCGTGATCGTCAAACTGACCCCCAACATCACCGATATCCGCAAACCCGCCGCCGCCGCCCATGCGGGCGGGGCGGATGCGGTCAGTCTGATCAACACGATCAACTCCATCACCTCGGTCAATCTGGACCTGTTCGCGCCCGAACCCACGATTGACGGCAAAGGCGCGCATGGCGGTTATTGCGGCCCCGCCGTCAAACCCATCGCGCTGAACATGGTGGCCGAGATTGCCCGCACGCCGGAACTGGCGCATCTGCCGATCAGCGGCATCGGCGGCGTGACCACTTGGCGCGATGCGGCGGAATTCATGGCGCTGGGCGCAGGCAATGTGCAGGTTTGCACCGCCGCCATGACCTATGGTTTCAAGATCGTCGAGGAAATGATCAGCGGCCTCAGCCAGTGGATGGACGAGAAAGAGATGACAGCCACATCCCAGATCGTGCGCCGCGCCGTGCCCAACTGCTCGGACTGGCAGCATCTGAACCTGAATTACGTGGCCAAGGCCAAGATCAATCAGGATCTGTGCATCAGTTGTGGCCGCTGCTTTGCCGCCTGCGAGGATACCAGCCATCAGGCGATCGCCATGTCCGATGATCGCGTGTTCACCGTCAAGGATGATGAATGCGTGGCCTGCAACCTGTGCGTCAATGTCTGCCCCGTGCAGGATTGTATCTCGATGGAGGCGATGACGCCCGGCACCGTCGATCCCCGCACAGGTCGCGTGGTCGAGGCGGATTACGCCAACTGGACAACCCACCCCAACAATCCCGGCGCTGTCGCTGCGGAATAATATCCTCTCTCCGAGGTCCAACTGACGCGGTCACCAATCCTCCCGGTGGCCGCGTTTTTTGTAGGCGCAAAGAGGGCCACCAAGCCCGGGATCAGCGGCAAAGCCGCCCCGGGCAGCGCCCGACCGCCCCCCGGGCGGGCGCTTTTGCACCGTTGTGGCATGCTGACAGGTTCGATGTATTTGCGCGATAAACTGCCAAGCCACATCGTCGCAGCGCCCCCCCACGGTCGGCCGCTACCCGTGACTTTGTGAACGGAGCGGCTATTCGGGTTTGCCCTCGAGCGGAACAAGGCGCACCGCGCCGCCGCGCATCGCCGGGCCGCCCCCCGGCACGGCGATTTGGCAGATGTAGGCGCAGGCCTGTAGGTCAGGCAGATTTGGCGGGCATAAATTGCCATACCGACACCCTCCGTGCCAATAAGCGTGAGACATCCGACTGGCTAAAGTTTACACTTGAGG
>JBLRWJ010000203.1:0-3069 GCA_047921315.1 Rhodobacterales bacterium
GGATCTTGTCCACCGGGCTTTTGCATTCCTGCAGACACAGCACATCGGGGGCTTCTTCGGCCAGCAATTTGCACACCAACCCCTCGCGCAGCCGGACCGAATTGATGTTCCAGGTGGCAAGCGTAAAAGGCATGGGGCGGCTCCGTTTCAAGTGTTCGGCCAGAGGCCTAGCACATGGCAAGCCCAAGGGGGAGGGGGTGCAGCCCCTAATCCACACCTGTCAAAAATACGCCCCCCTCAGATCGAGACACGCGACAACAGCGTGGCACGATCAACGCGGGCTTTCGGATCAGCCAGAACAACAGCGCCACGGTTCAGCGCCACAAATTCATCCGCCAGCGCATAGGCAAAATCAAAAAACTGCTCGACCAGCACAATCGCAATCTCGCCTTCATCACGCAGCGCCGCGATGACATGGCCGATCTGCGTGATGATATTGGGCTGGATGCCTTCGGTTGGCTCATCCAGCAGCAGGACGCGGGGCTTGGTGATCAAGGCGCGCGCGATGGCAAGCTGTTGTTGCTGCCCGCCCGACAGATCGCCGCCGCGCCTGTCTTTCATCTCGGCCAGCACAGGGAAGAGATCATAAATGCGGGGCGGGATTTTCTTTTCCTCTTTCGGCAGGCAGGCAAACCCTGTGGTCAGGTTCTCGGTCACGCTCATCAGCGGAAACACCTCGCGCCCCTGCGGGACATAGGCGATGCCCGCGCGCGCCGCCTGAAACGCTGAAGGGTGATCCAGAACCACACCATCCAGCGTGATCGTGCCACCGGAATAGGGATGCCGCCCCGCAATCGCCTTGAGAAGGCTGGTCTTGCCCACGCCATTGGTGCCCATCACCGCCGTGACCTGACCGGGCCTTGCGGTCATGCTGATCCCGTTCAGGATCTGGCTTTGGCCGTATTTCAGGGTCAGATCGGAAATTTCCAGCATCTCAGCGCCCCAGATAAACGTCAATCACGTCTTGGTTTTTGGTCACGTGATCCAGACTGCCCTCGGCCAGAACCGCGCCTTCATGCAGCACCGTCACCTTGCAATTCAGACGCCGCACGAATTCCATGTCATGTTCCACCACCACCACAGCGCGGGTCTTGGCGGCATTGACCAGCAGCGCGGTTGTATGTTCCCGCTCGGCGGGCGTCATGCCGGCAGCGGGTTCATCGACCAGCAATAGCTGCGGATCCTGCGCCAGCAACATCCCGATCTCCAGCCATTGCTTTTGTCCATGGCTCAACTCTCCGGCGCGGCGCGGCAAATCATCGGTCAGGCCGATTTCAGCCGCGATCTGATCAATGCGGGCAGCACTGGCGCGGCTTTTGCGATAGAACAGCACATCAAACGGGCCGCGCGGGTTTTTGAGCGCCATGGCAAGATTTTCGCGCACCGTCTGCGCCTCGAACACGGTGGGTTTCTGGAACTTGCGCCCGATGCCCTGCCGCGCAATCTGGCTTTCGGACAGATCCAGCAACGAGATATTGCGCGGCCCCCAGATCACACTCCCGGAATCCGGCCTTGTCTTGCCGGTGATGATATCCATGAATGTGGTCTTGCCCGCACCATTTGGCCCGATCACGGCGCGCAGCTCGGCCTCGCCAATCTGGATCGACAGATTGTTGATGGCGCGGAACCCGTCAAAGGTGACCGACACGCCTGAGACCTCCAGCAGCGTGCTCATGGCTCGCCCTCCTCGCGCCGCCATGCGCCTTTATCGGGGCCGTAATCGCCCTGCCGGTCTGCCACGGGTTTGAGCACGATCAGGTCGAACAACCCGCCAATGCCCTTTGGAAAATACAAGGTCACCGCCACAAAAGACAGGCCCAGCAGCACCAGCCACCAATCTGTCCAGTTGATGGTATAAAAACCCAGATTGATCGCAGGCGCTGATCCGCCTGTCAGCCATGATGACAACAGCGACACGAAAGCCGCCCCGATCACCGCACCATACAACCGCCCGCGCCCGCCGATAGCGACCCAAACCGCCAGATAGATCGACGCGATGGGCGCAATTTCCGCCGGATTGATAATGCCCGCCTGCGGGTAATAAAGCGCACCCGCAATAGCCGCGACCACAGCTGTCAGTGTGAACACGAACAGTTTGTAGCTTTCGACATGGTAGCCAAGGAAGCGCACGCGGCTTTCATTATCGCGGATGGCGCGGATCACGCTGCCCATCTTGCCTGAAACAACCCACGCAAACAGCACATAACCAAGACCAAGCGCCACAGCCGAGGCCCAGAAGAACGCAATGGAGATCACCGATTGCGGCACCGCATCAAGACCGGGGATATTCTGTAACCCCGACAGCCCGTTATTGCCGCGCAAACCGCTATCGTTCTGGAACAGATAGAGCGACAGTGCCAGCGTCATCGCCTGCGTCAGGATCGACAGGTAAACGCCCGTCACGCGGCTGCGAAACGCCAGCCAGCCAAAGACCAGCGCCAGAAGGCCGGGAACAAGGATCACCATCAGCAATTGCAGCGTCAGACTATGGGCAAAGGCCCAAAGCAACGGAAATTCCGAGGCACCCACCAGGCCGAAAATCTGGCTGGCAATGGCATCCACCACTTCCTGATCGGTGGGCGGCAAGGGCGCGTTGGCCAAAGACGCCACCACGATCAGCTCGGTGCGGGCATACATCAGCCACATGCCGATGGCATAGCCGCCCAGCCCGAAAAACGCGAAATGCCCAAGGCTGAGGATGCCGCAATAGCCCCAGACCACATCCATAGCGATGGCGACCAGACACAGGCATAGCGTCTTGCCCAGCGTCTTGACAAAGGAGGTCGAGATCACCCCCGTCCCCGTCGCCTCGGCCAGCAATGTGACCGCGATGGTAAACACCGACAAGGCCAGCAGGAACCACAGGACTGAGGGGTTTTTGGCGATAAAGGAACGGGTCATGTGCGGCACCTGTGGCGGCGGGGGGCCAGCCCCCCACGTTCACCTTTGGTGAACGCCCCCCCGGGATATTTGAAGCAAGAAGAAACAAGGGCGTTTTTACATGGTGTCATGGGGTCAATCTCCGGCTGCGCGGCCCTTGAGGGCGACGATCCCCTTGGGGCGGAACTG
>JBLRWJ010000204.1:0-3008 GCA_047921315.1 Rhodobacterales bacterium
AATTAGAGCATATTGCGTTCAATTGAATTCACCCCGCAGAATGAACGCGTTGTTCTGCGAAAACGCTGCCTCATATGCGGAGTGAATGCATCAATCCAATCAAACGCGATACGCTTTAAAGGCAGGCAGGCCACCGACAAGACGGGGCGTCATCCCACGAAACGGCACAGGCCCCCGTGGTGAGAAACCCGTGGTGATTGACGTGCTGGACACAGATAATGCGCGGGTCCACCGCAAGACCTGCGCCAGTTTGAAAAGATGCGCCGCCAGCGGCACGACGACTGGAAGGTGGGCCGTATACCCGCCCACCGATCACGGCCCTTTCATGGCGCTTTCGTTACAGCGCGCCACGCAGCAACTGATCCATGGTGATGGATGGCGTGGCGCATCCCGCCTCACCCACGACCTTGGCGGGAACGCCCGCGACGGTGGTTTTGGGGGGCACATCATGCAGCACGACCGAGCCTGCGGCGATGCGCGAGCAATGACCGATATGGATATTGCCCAGCACCTTGGCCCCTGCCCCGATCAGCACGCCTTCGCCGATCTTTGGGTGGCGGTCTTCCTCTTCCTTGCCGGTGCCGCCCAAGGTGACGGAATGCAACATCGAGACATTGTCCCCCACCACCGCCGTTTCACCGATCACGATGGAATGGGCATGGTCAATCATGATGCCCCTGCCGATACGGGCGGCGGGGTGGATATCCACGCCAAAGGTCTCGGACACGCGCATCTGAAAGAAATAGGCCATGTCCTGCCGCCCGTTCAGCCAGAGCCAATGGGCGATACGATAGGCTTGGATGGCTTGAAACCCTTTGAAAAACAACAAAGGTTGCAAGAAGCGGTGGCAGGCGGGATCACGATCAAACACCGCCATGATATCGGCGCGCGCCGCCAGCGCGAGCGTGGGATCATCGCCGTAGGCTTCATCGCAGATTTCGCGGATAAGCTGTTCGGACATCTCGGCCGAGCCAAGTTTCATCGCTGTGCGATAGGCCAGCGCGCATTCGATTGTGCCATGATGCAGCACGCTGGAATGGATCAGCCCGCCCAGCATGGGTTCATCCGACACGGCCTTTTCCGCCTCTGTCAGGATACGGTTCCAGACCGGATCAATCTGGGCGAGTTTTGTTTTGGTTTTCGACATCGCGCTATCCTCTTCGCCCCAACAATAGACTAAATAGCCGGGGCAGGCCAAACGCAAAGCGGTGAAGTGGGGAAAAAATGCCCATGTCTCGGTGATGATATGGGGGTGCGCGGATCAGGCCGGTGGCCTGCGCTGGATGATCGCTGTCAGGACCAGCAGCAGACAGCTTGCATAGGCCGGATCATGCAGCGGCGGTTCGGGGGGCAGCGGGATGCGGCGTGCGGCGGCCATCAGGGTGCCGTTACCCCAGCGCGGATGCACGCGGCCAAAGCGTTTGCGATAGCGGTCGGCGGCGTCGGCCTGCGTGATCAGGCAGGCGCAGTGTTCCGGGCGCGCCGCTGCGGGCAAGGCCAGCAAATGGCGCGCCGCACTGGTCAGATCGCCATGCATCACCGGACGCATCAGGCCCCCACCAGCAGCGTTGCGCGGTAGCCCGGCCCGACACGGGCCGATATTTGCGCCACCTCAACCCGAAACGCCCCCGCAACCCCGTCCGCCATCTGGTCGTCTGCGGCATAGACCCATGCGGGGCTGTCCAGTTGCATCTGGCGTCTGAGGGTGCTGCCCTGCCAGATTGACAGGGCATAACGCTCGGATTCCTCGCCCAAAGGGATATCCGGCGCCTCCCATCCATCGGCATCAATGCGCCCGCGCCGCACCCATGACAGCGCAACGGATTGGTCCGCGGCCCGGCTGGCGCGCAGATGCACCGGGGCATAGGGTTTCAGGCCGATCCCGTCAAAGCCCTGTTCCAGCGCGGTAAATGACGGATCATCCAGCGCGCGCATGGCCGGGCCAATCCGGTAGAACTGTGTCAGGCCACGCGCTGCGATGGGCAGGGCGATCTGCGCAGGCGTGCCATCCAGCAGCACGAAATAGCTGCCAGCAGGCCAGACAGCCGGCATCACTGCATCGCTGCCAAGCTGGCCGCGCAGCAACAGCTCCAGCCGGTAGGTATCCGGTGCAATCAGGGTGGCGGCGGCGAACTGGAACAGCTCCCACCGGTCGGCAGTGCCATCGCCCAGCGCGGCAAGGTTACCACCCGCCAGAAGCGTTGGCAGATCCACCGATGACAGCGCGCCGGATGTCAGTTTGACGGTGACACTGCCCGCTTTGTCCAGCAGGCCGGATTTTCCGGCAGACAACGGGTCTTGCGTGATGCCGATGATGCTGCGGCGCTGTGTGACGGTATTCAGGGTGAAGCCTGTTCCGGTGGCCGCGCTGTAAAGCGCCGCCGCCCCCGGCCATGGATCAGCGGTGACAGCCAGATGCGGCGCATGGGGCTGTTCATCGCCGGTCATCAGGGGCAGGTCCATGAACAGGGCAAAGACCGGCATCGGGGCGATGAAGGGCCGCATCGGGACCGCGTCATCCTCGATCCCCGCAGGCAGGTGGATGGCAGGATCAACGCGGGTGGCCTCGATCATCTGGGCGTGGCCCAGATCAACACGGTCGATACGGTATTGCGCGCCGCCGGGGTCATTTTGCAGCACCAGCAGATCACCGGCCCCCAGATCCAGACGCGAGGGCGGCAAGGCCAGACGCAGGCTGTCGCGGGACAAACGCGCCTCGGTCAGCCACCGCTCTGCGATCTGGCGCGCCTCAGAGCGGGACAACAGCAGCGGCAGTTCTGACGCGGCGACAGCATGGGTCGCGTCATCCGGCAGCACCGCCTCTTCGGCAGAGATCATATAATCGGGATCGTTTTGCGCAAAGCGCAGGCGCATGCGGCCTGTCATGTCCGCCTCGGCGGCGCGGGTATGTTGCGGATAGGGGGGGGCTGTCCGGCAGATCGGCCAAAATGGTCTCTGAGATGATCTGTGCAGCGGCATCGCGGCGCATCACAAAGCGCAGCGTACCG
>JBLRWJ010000205.1:0-2972 GCA_047921315.1 Rhodobacterales bacterium
AGCAGAGCGCTCATAACGCTTTGGTTGGGGGTTCGAGTCCCTCCGGGCCTACCAAGACAAAATAAGAATTTGTTTTTGCTGCATTTTTTTAGAAAGTGGCCCACATAAGAATAGCGTGAGGCACTATTGGGAATCGGAAGTTACCCGCGACACAAGGCTGTCACCTTGTTGTGCGCCACGAACCCCTGCAGTAACGGCCGGTCATTGTCGGCCAGCCAGAGGCGAACCCGCACCCGCATTAACGTGCCCGCTTCCATAAGACGTAGCCGAGCAGCGCAGCGGCCACGACAACGGCGACAAGCTGCGCGGTGGGCGCAAGGTTGCCAAGGACAGACCCGGCCAGTGGCGCGTAATCCACAGCGGCAGCAATGCCCCCAGCAAGCCCCGCCCCGGCCACAGCTTGCGCCTGACGGTCCTCGGTGATCGTTTCGGGCTGGCGCCGGGCTTCGGGCGGCCATGACGTTGCAGTGATCGGCCAAGGCGTGCCCCAAGAGCGTGCGGGGCCAGTGTCAATGTGCAGGAAACCCGACTTGGGATAATACCCAAACCCTGTGAACCCCGCGGCGCGGGCGGCTGATTCAAACTCGTGCGGATCATGGTTTTCCATTCGCACATCAAAAGCGTCACCCTGCATGTGGCGGCTGTTTTTGGCCCCGCCCACGCGCTTGTTGTGTGCGGGGCTGCGATAGGCCGAGGTCAACACCAGCGGCTTGCCAAGGCGGTTGCGGAGGGCTTGCAACTTGTCCAGCGCGTCCTCGTCTATCAGCAACTCGCCTTCACCCTTGGAGGCAATTTCGCGCGGTGAACAGGATGGCCAGCGCCAGTCCTTCATAAAGACCTCTGCATAACAAGCGCCATCGCCGATATCCCCCGCCCGGCGGCACCACCGGGCAGCGCCTGCCTGCCCCCCGGCAGGCGCTTCGAACGGCCCAACACGTTGCAACGGCTGGGTTTCATGCGATGTCGGCGCATTCGGCCCCGGCCCTCCAGAGCGCCAGCCCAGGCAGGCGCTGCCCTCATCCTGGACCCGGAACGGTGTCATGCAGAGGTCTTTTGTAAGGTCTGTGCCGGTCAGGTGGCCCGGCACGCCCTTGAGAAGCAATCCGCCCGCGCCAGCGCCAAACGTGCTGACAACCGCGTTTTTCAACTCCTCCTCAGCCTCGTCCGATCCGCCCTCAAAGAACATGCCCGCCAACAACATCATCAGCGCGTAGCCCCATGTGCCGGTGATGCCCGCGTGAACCATCATTGATCCCGTCATGCCGATCAACTGCGCCCGCGCCTGCTTGCGGACCTCCGGGCTTTCACCCTTCAAGGCTTGGTGACTGTCGCGGAACAGGCGATACAGCATGTTCACCTGAACCTGGCGGAATACATGGATCACGCGGGAAACATCGCCCTGCATGAAGCGCGGACGCGACCAGTTTTCATAGTTGAAATGCGTATCCTATGTCAGGTCTGCCGCTTTTTGTTGCGCGGCGTCGCCTTCCATCCCGGCCTCGCGCGCCATGCGGTAGGCAGCAAGGAATGTCACCTCACGGTTCAGGCGCTCGGCATGGTGGAACAGGAACGCAATCGGGCGCATGGCCTTTTCGCGCAGGGCGGAATACTCGACCCCGCTATCACCGATGGCGGCAATGTCGTGGGCTTGGCTTTTATCCAGCGCGCCAGAGTTATAGGCCGCCTGCAATGCTGCGCCTTCATCCGCTGACAACCTGCCGCTGGTCAGTGTGCCGCGGCTCCATTCCGCATCGCCTTTTTTCAAGCCTGCGGTGAAGTCTGCCAGCGCGCCGGATAGGTGCTTGGCCGCCTTCGCCACGGTCCCGCCTTCAATGCCTGCCGCAAGCAATGGAATGCCCACCACGGTTGTCTGCGTCAGGTTCACGATTGCCGCGCCGGGGGTAAGGCCCAGATACCAGACGAAGGCCGTGGACGTTGCCCATGCGCTCCACTGCGCGCCCTGCGGGTTCATAGACCAGTCATGCCGCTTCTGCATTTCGTTGACCACAGCGCCCGCCCGAACCGGATCAGATGCCCGCTTGGCTTCTCGCCGCGCGTTCTCGATGTGCTTGGTCAGGTCCATGCTATGCCGCAGGCGCGTCAACTGGTGGGCGCTGTGAAACATGCGATTGCCGAACGCCTTGATCGCGTCTTTGTCAAAGCCCGGAACCCCTTGGCGGTGGATATTCGCCTTGCGGATAGAAAACGATGGCAGCGTTTCCAGATACCGCTGATAGATCGCGTCAAGGATCTGGCTGTCCGCCCCGGCCTCGCCCATTGCCTCGGTAATGTCGGCCACGAAATTGGGATCAACGAACCGGCTGATATTGTCGTCGGGCTTCATCACGCCCTTTTCGACAATAAACCCAGCCGCCTTCATTTCCGCTTCGATCCGGTTCATCGCGCCCGCCGTGGTCGCCCGCTCGAAATGGACCAACTTGCCCTTGTCGTCACGCGCCGCCACAAAAAACTGACCAAAGCGCACCAATGGGAAATATGGGCCTTCCAGACGGTTTGTCTCGTGGATCAGGCGCATCTTCCTGATCCGTGCATTCCGGCTGAACTCCAGCATCTTCACGTCTTGGTTATACTTGCTCCGGGCTTTGCGCTGCGCGTCATGCAGCTGGCGGCCATTCACCTTGTCCTTGGCGTATGCACCCTGCCACTCGCGCGCCAGAACATCGGACTCGGCGTGCATTTCCTGCCGCTCCGCCGTCATTTGACGCATGGTCTTGATCCACTGTCCCGCTGATGCAAGGTTTTTGCCAAGATCGCGGAACAAGACTTCGCCCGGCACAAGGCCAAGAACATTCATCCTGTCATTGCTGGCCATCGCGTTTGTGATCAGGTTGCTGACAAAGTTGCCCTCTTTGGCATTCAGCGCAGCCTCGCTTGTGGCGGGTTTGCCCGACCAGAGCTTAGAGTCCGATTCAAAACTATCTGAGCATTATTCATCCCTTGCGAGATGGCGT
>JBLRWJ010000206.1:0-2948 GCA_047921315.1 Rhodobacterales bacterium
TGGACGGATCAACTTCGACCTCCACGCCCATGGTGGCGGACAGTCGATCGATTATAAGCGCGGTCGCGGCGAGACGGCTGGCGAAGGCAGTATCGAAGCCCCCTTTGCTGGTGAACACGGCTGGTTCTGGCGTAACCGCGACGGCACGCCAATCACGGTGACGATCCAGTTGCGTGGTGAATACAGCGAGATCGTGGAGACATTCTGAAGCTCCCCTTGCCTGTGATCTGCCGCAGACACGGTTTCACATTGTCGCGTCAAGGCTCGACTGACCATTTTGGACTGCTCAGCCACGTAGACGGATAAAGATCGCTGCGGCAAGGGATGCAGGACAGTTAGATGGATGGCGTTCGGATCTTCGGATGCCATTCCCTGATCAAGACCTCTGCATGACACCGTTCCGGGTTCAGGATGAGGGCAGCGCCTGCCGGGGGGCAGGCAGGCGCTGCCCGGCGGTGCCGCCGGGCGGGGTATATCGGCGATGGCGCGTGTTATGCAGAGGTCTTTGATCAAATGTTACCGAAAGGCTGGGCTTGCCGCCTTTGAGCCACGTCTCCCGATCTTTCGAGATTGAATCAGTGCGCCTCTTCAGCTGCTTGAAATCTGCCAGCAGCGCGTTGCGCGTTTCCTGCGCCATCCGCAACGTCTTCAACGGTTTTTCTCCAAGAGGTTGGTCTGAATCTGAGCCGGTCCGTCCCGTCAGAGAAATCGCAACACATCTGTGGATCGCGTCGGGCGAGCGCCATTCGCTTTCGGCGTTCTCGATTTCCTCTCGCCACGAAACCTTGGGCACGTTCAGACTGAACTGATGCGGTGGATATCTGTTGATGACAAGGCGGTTCCTCCCGGTTTCTATCCCTTTGATCCATATCAATGCGAACCGGGCAGATATGGTCGAAAAGGAAACTTGCATCGAAAGAAGGGCAGCACGTGAAAGTGCCACGCGAGAGAGTAAGGCAAGCGAGATACGCGGTCACGTCAGTGATCCGTGCCTTTGTGTTGATCTGCGTGTTTTTCCTTGGTGGCGTTTCCAGTGCCCAAGCCCATGCGCCGCATACTGGCACCTTTATCCCTGAAGCGGCAGTCTCGCTTACTCCGCATGACAGGTGTTGCCATAGCGATGCGGGCGAGGTCGCGATGACCACTTGTGCTGCATCCACCTGCTGCCCTGCCGTATCAGTCATTGAATTGGCGGTTCCATCGGCGCTTTTTTTGCAAAATCGCGCGATCCGCACGCCGTATAGCGCCTTGCGCCACGGCCAAAAAACCCTGCCGCTGATACAGCCTCCGATTCTGTCCTGACCCAAACCACCCAAGCCGCCTTGGCTTGGATATTCAAGGCTGCTGTCACAGCAGGCCCAGTCAGACCGTATTCGGAGGACAGATCATGACGACCAGGACGCAAGACAGAACACAGACCACCAGCTTCACCATTCCCGGCATGGGCAGCGATCACTGCGCAGGGCTTGTGCGGACCTCGCTGAACCGCTTGGACGGGGTGAGCGACATTCGGACAAACATCGCCGCGCATCGCGCCCGCGTGACCTATGATGGCGGCAAACTCAGCGCAGCCGATCTGAAGGCCGCAATCGAGCGCGGGGGGTATGAAGTCGAGGATAGCGCGGGAGCAAAAACGTCGCGCGACGTCAGGCTGACTGTGCCGGGCATGGGCAGCGACCATTGTGCAGGCCTTGTCGCTGGGTCCATCCGCCGCCTGCCGGGGATCGAGAGCCTGGACACCAATATCAGCAATCACCGGGTTCGGGTGACATTCGATGCAGGCCAGACCGATGCGCAGTCCATCCGCGCAGCGGTCGAGCGTGCGGGCTATGAAGTTGACGCATTTGAGGAAGGCCAGACACCTGATCACGCCAGTGATGCCGCGTCAGAAGACCGCTATCTTGCCCGCGCCTGGAAGCGGCTGTGGATTGCGGCCATCCCGGCCACGCTGATCATGGTGCTGATGGTCCCGCATATGTTCTGGCAGCCGATCCCCGGATATTTGCTAATTGTGGCGGTGCTGGCCTTTCCGGTGGTGTTCCTGTTTGGCGGCTGGGCCACGCATGTCTCTGCATGGCGGTCGTTGACGAACCGCACAGCCAATATGGACGTGTTGATCTCGATGGGCAGCCTGCCGCCTTATCTGATCGGGTTGGCGGGGTTCATCTGGCCGATGACGTCCTTCATCGAAATGGCCGCCACCATTATGACCTTCCACCTTGTCGGGCGGTATCTGGAAGCCCGCGCCAAGGGCCGCGCCAGTCAGGCGATCAAGCGGCTGATCACGATGGGCGCAAAGACGGCATCGGTGCTGCGCAACGGCGTGGAGGTCGAGGTGCCCGTGGCCGAATTGCAGCCCGGCGACATCATGGTGGTGCGCCCCGGTTCAAAGGTACCAACAGATGGCGAGATAGTGGATGGCAACAGTCATCTGGATGAATCCATCGCCACAGGGGAATCCGTGCCTGTCGAAAAGGGGCCGGGGGACACTGTGATCGGTGCCACGATCAACAAAGAGGGCGTGCTGAAAGTGCGCGCCACCCGCGTGGGGGCTGACACCTTCCTCAGTCAGGTCATCAAGTTGGTGGAAGAGGCGCAAGGCTCCAAGGTGCCGATTCAGGAACTGGCCGATCGGTTAACGGGGTATTTCGTGCCAGCCGTTTTGGTCATCGCGCTTGGTACTTTCGGTATCTGGTTGGCTTTTGCAGACAGTTTGCGCCCGATCCTTGAATGGGGTGAGAGTTTCCTGCCTTGGGTCAACCCCGAGATTTCGCCGCTGATGGGGGCAATCCTTGCCATGATCGCGGTGTTGGTTATCGCGTGTCCATGCGCGCTTGGGCTGGCCACGCCAACCGCGCTAATGGTGGGCTCCGGCATGGGGGCCGAGCGCGGGGTGCTGATCCGCTCGGGCGAGGCGATCCAGACCCTCAAGGACATCAAGGTCGTGG
>JBLRWJ010000207.1:0-2937 GCA_047921315.1 Rhodobacterales bacterium
CAGCGCGCCACGAAAGATGAAGGGAAAACACAGCACGTTATTGACCTGATTGGGATAATCCGACCGCCCCGTGGCGATGATCGCATCCGGCACCACGGCGCGCGCCTCAGCCGGATCAATCTCGGGCGAGGGGTTGGCCAGCGCAAAGATGATCGGGCGCGTGGCCATGCGGGCGACCATGGCAGGGGGCAGAACGCCGGGGCCGGACAGGCCCAGAAACAGATCTGCCCCGTCGATCACATCGTCCAGCGTGCGCTTGTCAGTGTCTTGGGCAAAGGCCGCTTTTTGCGGGTTCATATCCACCTCACGCCCGGCATAGACCAGACCGTGAATGTCGCACAGCCAGATATTCCGGCGCTGCACCCCCAGTTTGAGCAGCATGTTCAGGCAGGCAATCCCCGCCGCACCGCCGCCTGTGCTGACGATCTTGATATCCTCCCAGCGTTTGCCCGCGACATGCAGCGCATTGGTGGCCGCAGCCCCCACCACGATGGCGGTGCCATGCTGATCATCGTGGAACACCGGGATATTCATCCGCTCACGGCAGAGCTTTTCCACGATGAAGCAATCAGGCGCCTTGATATCCTCAAGGTTGATCGCGCCGAATGTCGGCTCCAGCGCGCAGACGATATCGGCCAGTTTCACGGGGTCAGGCTCGTTCAGCTCGATATCAAAGCAGTCGATGCCTGCGAATTTCTTGAACAGGACGGCCTTGCCCTCCATCACCGGTTTGGAGGCGAGCGGGCCGATATTGCCCAGCCCCAGAACGGCGGTGCCATTGGTCACCACCGCCACCAGATTGCCGCGCGCGGTGTAGCGGCTGGCATTGGCCGGGTCATCGCGGATTTCCAGACAGGCCTCGGCCACGCCGGGCGAATAGGCGCGTGCCAGATCGCGGCCATTGGCCATCGGCTTGGTCGCGCGGATCTCCAGTTTGCCGGGTTTGGGAAACTCGTGATAGGCCAGCGCCGCTTGCCGCAAGGTTTCTTTCTGACTGTCGGACATACGCGCGCTCCCTCGTATTTCTGGATAGTTTAGCGTTAAACTATATGCTGATCCAAGGGAAGATACCGATTTTCCGCAGGTCTTCCAGCGCCAGCTTGCAAATCATCCGTTGCAGGGCCAAACTTTTCGCACCACGAGGGGGCTGGGCGTCAGAACAGGAAGATCACAGCAATGACCGACAAACGTTCAGAGGCGGTGGCAGAGGTCTGCCTGCCGACGCAGGATCTGACTGGCGATATCGGCTTTTTCACCAAAGGCTTGGGGTTCCGAATGGAGATGATCTATCCCGCCGATGACCCGTCTGTCGCGGTGTTTTCCGGCCATGGCCTGCGTTTCCGGCTGGAGCGGGGCACAGGGGCCGCAGGGCATCTGCGCCTGCTGACAGACATGCCCGCGCAATTCGGCCAAACGGCGGGGCGGCTCACCGCGCCCGGCGGGACGGTGGTGGATATCACCGAACGGCACCCCCCGCTGGTCATGCCGCAGACCATCCACAGCTTTGTGGTGCGGCGTCTGGCCGATCAGGCCCCTTGGGTGATTGGCCGCGCAGGCATGCATTACCGTGATCTGATCCCCGACCGGCTGGGCGGGTCGATCATCGCCAGCCATATCCGCATCCCCGATGGCGGTCCGGTGCCCGATATGGTGCATTTCCACAAGGTGGGCTTTCAGTTGATCTTCTGCATCAAGGGCTGGGTCGATGTGGTTTATGAGGATCAGGGCCCTCCGATCCGGCTGACGGCGGGGGATTGTTTTATCCAGCCGCCTGAAATCCGCCACCGCGTGCTGGAGGCATCAGACGGGATCGAGGTGATCGAAATCGGCGTGCCCGCCGAACATGTGACCCAGATTGATCATGACATGACCCTGCCCACCCCGCATCTGCGCCCTGATCGGGAATGGGCGGGCCAGCGGTTTGTCCATAACGTGGCGCAAGGGGCGGATTGGCTGCCGTTCCGCATCCCCGGTTTTGTGGCGCGTGACACGACGATTGCGGCCAATACCCGCGATGTGGCCGGGGTGCAGGTGGCGCGCCCGGACGGGGGCACCACGGTATGGACATGGCATGACAGCGATATCCTGTTCACCTTCGTGATGCAGGGGGACATGCTGCTGGAGGGGGAGGGGCGCGCGCCTTTCAGGCTGGCGCAGGGGGATGCTTTCGTGATCCCGCCGGGGATGAAGACGCGCTATCATCAGGCCACGCCGGATCTGGAGCTGCTTGAAGTATCGCTGCCGGGGGCCTTCACGACCCATCTAGGAGAGAATGTATGACATTGATGGACCATGCCCGCGCCGTGCGCGAAAACGCCTATGTGCCCTATTCGCATTTCAAAGTGGGGGCCGCGATCCGTGCGACATCCGGCACCATCTATGTGGGCTGCAACGTGGAAAACGTGGCCTATCCAGAGGGGACATGCGCCGAGGCAGGGGCGATTGCCGCGATGGTGGCCGCAGGCGAGACCGAATTGACCGAGGTCTGCGTGATCGCGGATGCCGAACATCCCGTGACGCCCTGTGGCGGTTGCCGACAGAAACTGGCCGAGTTCGGGCGCGGCGCGGTGCCTGTGATCATGTCCACGCTGGACGGGCAGGAATTGCACATGACATTGGCTGATCTGCTGCCCGGGGCCTTCTCCACCGCGCATATGACGCGGGCGGAGGGGCCTGCATAGACGTGGATGCCCGCCGCATCATCACCCATCTGCGCGACCGCCTGCCGCTGGAGCGTGACGAGCTGAACTGGTTTGCCCAAGGGCTGGCCGATGGCGCGGTGAGCGATGCGCAAGCGGGCGCTTTTGCAATGGCGGTGCTGTTGAACGGTCTGGGCGATGCAGGCCGCGTGGCGCTGACACTGGCAATGCGGGATTCGGGTGCGGTGCTGGGCTGGGCGCTGGACCGTCCGGTGCTGGACAAACATTCCACCGGCGG
>JBLRWJ010000208.1:0-2870 GCA_047921315.1 Rhodobacterales bacterium
GGCATTGCGTGGCTGGTCCTGCTGGTTGCCCCCTTGCCCGGCATATTCATAGCCTGCGGCGCAGGTCTGTGGCTGGCAGGTGGCATCGCAGGCCGGCTCCATCCCAGACCGGGGCACGCCCGGCTGCAGGGACCTGCCACGTGATGCGCGCGACGCGCCCTGTTTCTTCTTGCCTTAAATATCCCCGCGCGGAGCGCTTCTTTCCCAACCATACAGGCCTTCAGCCATAGGTCGGGTGGAACCGTCCTGCCGGAGACAGCGTGAAAATCTCGCAGCCCGTCGCGGTAACGCCGACCGAATGCTCGAATTGCGCGCTCAGTGATTTGTCGCGGGTCACGGCTGTCCAGTCATCGGCCAGCACTTTGGTCTCAGGGCGGCCCAGATTGACCATCGGCTCGATGGTGAAGAACATGCCCTCCTCCAAGACCGGGCCGGTGCCGGGGCGGCCGTAATGCAGCACATTGGGCGGCGCATGAAACACACGGCCCAGCCCGTGACCGCAGAAATCACGCACCACGCTCATCCGGTGGCCTTCCACATAGGCTTGGATCGCGTGACCGATATCGCCGAATGTATTGCCGGGTTTGACCGCCTCGATCCCGATCATCAGGGCGTCATGCGTCACTTCAATCAGCCGCTCCGCCTTGCGCGGCAACTGGCCCGCAGCATACATGCGGCTGGTATCGCCGAACCAGCCATCCACGATCACGGTGACATCAATGTTCAGGATATCGCCATCCTTCAGCTTTTTCTCGCCCGGAATGCCGTGACAAACAACATGGTTCAGGCTGATGCAGCTTGCATGCTGATAGCCCTTGTAGCCGATGGTCGCTGATTTTGCGCCCGCCTGCGCGACCTTGTCCTCGATGATCCGGTCCAACTCTGCTGTGGTGACACCGGGCTGCACAAACGGGGCAAGCTCATCCAGAATGCCTGCCGCGACCTGACCGGCGCGATTCATCCCGGCAAAATCACCGGTTTCGTGAATGCGGATGCCATCCCGCGTCAAGCGGCCGCGATGCTGATCGTTCAAACCGGAACTCCGTGGTACAAATCCATCTTACCTTTATTTAGGCCGATTTGGCACCAGTTGCCAGTGCCGCCTTGCAACACTATGCCGGGGTGTGACAATCCAAGCGGCCAGCCGGGCAGAGCAGTCCCCGCTTCGGGGTTGGGGATAGGGCTTGGATTGCACAGCCGCTTGGGCCTATACCGTTGGCATCACAGCATCCAAGGACCGCGCCATGCCAAACCCCACAGCCGCCATGATCGTGATCGGGGACGAGATCCTGTCAGGCCGCACCCGCGACAGCAACATGTACTATCTTGCCGGAGAGTTGACAAAAGCAGGCATTGATCTGTGCGAAGTGCGCGTTGTCAGCGATGATGCCCCCTCCATCGTTGCGGCGGTCAAGGCCCTGTCGGCGGCTTACACCCATGTCTTTACCTCAGGCGGCATCGGCCCGACCCATGATGACATCACCGCAGATTGCATCGCCGCAGCCTTTGGGCGGGCAATCGATGTGCGCGACGATGCCCGCGCTTTGCTGCAGGCGCATTACGCCCGCACCGGGGCCGAGTTGAATACCGCACGCCTGCGCATGGCCCGCATCCCCGATGGTGCAACACTGATCGACAACCCGGTTTCGGTTGCGCCGGGGTTCATCCTTGAAAACGTCTATGTGATGGCCGGTGTACCTGCCGTGTTTCAAACCATGGTCGCCTCGGTCCTGCCAACATTGACCGGCGGCAAGCCGCTGTTGTCGCAAACCCTGCGCATCCAGCGCGGCGAGGGTGACATAGCCGGACCACTGGGTGAACTGGCAGCGCGCTACCCGGACCTGTCCATCGGCTCCTACCCCTATCAGATGAACGGGGTTTATGGCGCGAATATTGTGATCCGTGGTCAGGACGGCACCCGCGTTGATGCAGCAATGGCCGAATTGTCATCGTTCTTTCCTGAATGAGCGTTGCATGATCCCGGATGCCGCACAGCTATACGATGTGATTGACGGCACATGGCCTGCCGCCGACATGCGCCCGCTTGGCCCCTTTATGCTGCGGCGCGGGGATGGCGGCGGTCAGCGCGTCTCGGCCGCGACAGCGATGGGCGCGGTCACATCGCAAGATATCGATGCCGCCGAAATGGCCATGCAAGCAATGGGCCAGCCGCGCCTGTTCCAGATCCGGCAGGGCGACGATGCGCTGGATGCCGCACTGGCGCTGCGTGGCTATGCCTGCGTTGATCCGGTCAACCTCTATGTGGCGCTGACCGATACGCTTGCCGCGCAACGCCCCCCGCCTGTTACCGCCTTTTGTGTGTGGGAACCGCTGGCCATCCAGATCGACATATGGGCAGCGGCCGGTATCGGGCCGGAACGCATCGCCGTGATGCATCGGGCCAAAGGGCCCAAAACCTCGATCCTCGGGCGGATCAATGATCATCCCGGCGGCACCGCTTTTGTGGCCATCCATGACGGTATTGCCATGGTCCACGCGGTCGAAGTGTTGCCGCATCAACGCCAGCAAGGCATGGCAGGCTGGTTCATGCGATTGGCCGCGTTCTGGGCACAGGCACAAGGCGCGGCCCATCTGGCGGTTATCTGCACGCAGGACAATAAAGGGGCCAATGCGCTCTATGCTTCCCTCGGGATGGCGCTTGTGGGACAGTACCATTACCGAAAACATCCCGATGACATGAAATGAGCGTGACATGAGCCCGAACAACCGCCCCACCGCTTTGAAACTGGATATCGTTGATCCCCTGCCCGCCGCGACGCAGAAATACTTTGATATCTGTCAGGACAAACTGGGCATGGTGCCCAATGTGCTGCGCGCGCATGCGTTCGATATCGACAAGCTCAACACCT
>JBLRWJ010000209.1:0-2856 GCA_047921315.1 Rhodobacterales bacterium
GTCCACCTTATGGTGACTCTCGCCTCTGAACCTGCGAACCACTGTCCCGTGATCCCTCTACCCTGTCCCCCCGAAATATCTTGCCCCATTCAAAACCATGATTTTGAACGGAAAACGGCGGATTGAGCTGCTGCCACTGCCCAATCCGCCGCCCTCGTCCCGACTTGCGGGGTGTCCGACTGCGCGCGCCACCTGGGGGGATGTCTGCTCGCTCGCGCGCCGGATCTCTGTGTTCGATGAAAGCGGGGTGCCTGTATAAAACCTGACTTTTGGGATTTTTATTTCGGGGTCTTGGGTGCCCCTTGTTATGTCCCGTCCTCATCGTGTGAAATATGGATACCGTGGGATTTCATGGGAAACAACAAAAATATTGCCACCAACAGGCCCCGCCCCACCAAAACTCACCTTAAAAACTTGGGATTTTGATGATGCTCGCGCTATGCAACACTGTATATAGAGCACTGCACCCCACGACCCACTAACCCTAGTCAAAAGTGCTCCACCCAAGGATCGCCCATAAAATCCCAGATTTTGGCAAAATTATTGCCCCATACGCGGCAAAACGGCCATGAACGCTGCGCGCGCATCCTATCTTTCGCGCGGATTCACACCAAAACACGGTGAATCGCGCCAAAGTGATTCGGATTGACCCCAAAGCAAGCCGCTGCCCCTTACCCTGTGTCCCATCAAATCCCATACCCAACCCCAGCCCCCGCCTCAAGCGATCCATCCCTGCCCGACACCGCTGCCGGATGGCAACAGGCATGACCCGTCCTTGCCCTTGTCCCTGCGCCCCCTGTCCCTGAGCAAACGATTGCGCTATACATTGTGCACCGAAGGCAGTAAGGCCCACCGCTTGACCTATCCTTCCAAACCCATTGCCATAAGGCTGCGCCCCCCGGATCGCGGAGAATTTCCGCCTGCCGCTGACGCCCCCATAAACCGAGTGATCCCATGACCCTGCCCCACCCGACGATGAAACCTCTGGCCGATGCGCTGGAGCGGCGCGGTTATGAAACGCTGACCCCCGTTCAGCATGAAATGATGCGCCCGGACCTGATCCTTGCCGATCTGCTGGTGTCGGCCCAGACCGGATCAGGCAAAACGGTCGGCTTCGGCCTTGCCATCGCGCCCACCCTGCTGGGCGATAGCGACATCCTGCCACCGGCCGCGGCACCGCTGGCCCTGATCATTGCCCCCACGCGGGAACTGGCGCTGCAGGTCAAACGCGAATTCCAATGGCTCTATCAGGATGCAGGCGTTGTGATGGCGTCTTGCGTGGGCGGCATGGATATGCGCGATGAGCGCCGCGCGCTGGACCGGGGCGCACATATCGTCGTGGCCACACCGGGCCGCCTGCGTGACCATATCATGCGCGGCTCGCTCGATATGTCCTCGATCCGCGCCGTGGTGCTGGACGAGGCGGACGAGATGCTGGATCTCGGCTTCAAGGACGATCTGGAATATATCCTCTCTGAGGCCCCCGAAACCCGCCGCACCCTGATGTTCTCGGCCACGGTGCCGCGCGGCATTGCCGAACTGTCCAAAACCTATCTGAAAGACAACGCCGTGCGTGTCGCCACCACCACAGGTGCCACGCAGCATGCCGATATCGAATACCGCGCGCTCACAGCGGCCTATGACGGGACCGAAGGCGCGATCATCAACCTGCTGCGCTATTACGAGGCGCAGAACGCCATCGTCTTCTGCAACACCCGCGCCACCGTGGCGCGTCTGGTCGCCCGCTTTGCCAATCGCGGCTTTTCCGTTGTGGCCCTGTCGGGGGAGCTGTCACAGGCCGAGCGGACCCATGCCCTGCAAGCGATGCGCGATGGCCGCGCCCGCGTTTGCGTTGCCACCGATGTGGCGGCACGCGGCATCGACCTGCCCAATCTGGAACTGGTGATCCATGCCGAATTGCCCACCAATTCCGAAACGCTGATGCACCGCTCGGGCCGGACGGGGCGCGCCGGGCGCAAAGGTGTCTCGGCGCTGGTCGTCACCCCCAAGACCCGCGCCAAGGCCGAACGCCTGCTGAAATTCGCCAAGATCACCGCCGAATGGGCCGCACCGCCCTCGGCCGATGAAGTGCGCGCCAAGGATGAGGAACGCCTGATCAACGATCCCGTCTGGTCGGAGCCTCTGAACGAGGGCGAAGAGGATTTCGTCGCCCGCATCGCCGCCACCTATACCGCCGAACAGATCGCCGGCGCCTATCTGCGCCTGTTTTACAGCAAACATTCCGCGCCCGAAGAACTGCCCGATCCCGATGCACGCCCCGAACGCAAACGCGATGCCCCGCGCAAGACCTTCGGCCCCTCGAAATGGCTGCGCCTGTCGGTCGGTGCCAATGAACGGGCCGAGGCGCGCTGGCTCCTGCCCACGCTGTGCAAGGCCGGTGACATCACCCGCGACGATATCGGCGCGATCCGCGTGCAAGCCGATGAAACCTATGTCGAGCTGCTTTCCTCAGCCCTGCCGGGCTTCCTCAAGGCTTTGGGGCCGGACGCCGCATTGGATGGGGGGGCCAAGGTCAGCGTGATGGACAGCGCCCCCGATCTGGGGTCGATGCCCCGCGTCTCGGCACCGCGCGACGCGTCCGAACGCAAGCCGCGCCACAGCGGCGACCGCCCCGAACGCACAGCGCCCGTGCGCCGTGGCCCACCGCCCGCCGAAAGCGCGACATGGGCCGATGTGCCGGACCGGATGCCGCCCGCTGATGCGGCGGCTCAGACCGCGGCCAAACCTGCCAGCAAACCCGCAGCAGCCAGCAAAACCACCGGATACAAATCCGAAGGCTTCAAGTCGCATGGCGGCCCCGCAGGCAAGCCAAAGTCCGAAGGAATGAAATCCCAC
>JBLRWJ010000210.1:0-2854 GCA_047921315.1 Rhodobacterales bacterium
CCCTATTGGGTCAGCTATCCCGATATGGTGTTGCTGGCCGGCGGCACGCCTGTTTTTATCGAGGCAACGCTGGAAAACGCCTTCAAGATCACGCCAGAGCAGCTTGAGGCGGCGATTACCCCTGCCACCAAATGGGTCCTGTTCAATTCCCCCTCCAACCCCACAGGCGCGGGCTATGCATGGGAAGAGGTGAAGGCGCTGACAGATGTGCTGATACGTCATCCGCATGTCTGGGTGCTGACCGATGATATGTATGAACATCTGGCCTATGATGATTTCACCTTCTGCACCCCCGCACAGGTGGAACCTGCACTCTATGACCGGACTTTGACAGTCAATGGCGTGTCCAAGGCCTATGCGATGACCGGCTGGCGCATCGGCTATGCGGCGGGGCCAAAGCTGCTGATCGACGCGATGCGCAAGGTGCAATCGCAAAGCACCTCCAACCCCTGCAGCATCAGCCAATGGGCGGCGGTTGAGGCGCTGAACGGCCCGCATGATTTTATCGCGCCCAATAACGTGATGTTTGCGCGGCGGCGTGATCTGGTGGTCCAGGCACTGAACGCGATCGAGGGCGTGACCTGCCCGGTGCCGGAAGGCGCGTTCTATGTCTACCCCTCCATCGCGGGGCTGATCGGCAAGACAACCCCCTCGGGCACGGTGATCACGGATGATGAAACATTTGCCCGTGCGCTGCTGGAAGATACCGGTGTGGCGGTCGTGTTCGGTGCGGCCTTCGGGCTTTCACCCAACTTTCGCATCAGCTACGCTACCTCCGATGCAGCCCTGACAGAGGCTTGCGCGCGCATTCAACGGTTCTGCGCAGAACTGGTCTGACCATAACAGGAGAGCGGACACCATGGCAGGAGAGCTTCCCGATTATTATTTCCGGGTCCGCGAGAACGGCGCGCTGGTGTTTCGCGTCGATGCGGAGAACCGCCAGCGCCGCATCGAGATGGACCAGATCGCCACCATCAATATCCGCAATGGAGAGGTCAAGCCACATGGTGACCGGCACCTGTCCGAGGATGACATGGCCGCCATCACCGATTGGATGACCCAGCGCAAAGCCCTGCTGGCGGCGCGCGATGTCGATGATATCTTGCGCGCTGTGGATCACCTGAACCTGACAACCCATTGGGCGCAGACCCGGGCCACGGATGCGCAGCTGGATAAGGTAACCGATACGCTTCTGCTGGCGATGCATGATCTGCGCACGGTTCTGGTGCGCAAAAAGGCGGACCGCCTTCTGAAAGATGACTAAGGCGCGCCGCGTGGCACCGGCGGTCACTTGTGTTTTGCGCGGTAACGGGCGTCACACAACAGCAGGCCGTATCCGCGCAGTCAGCCGTGGCAGGATCACCCCCCAGAACCGCCACATCATGAACACGCCCGCCAAGGCCAGCCCGATGGCCAGCCCCAGCCAGACGCCCACGCCGCCCCAGTTCAGCACAAAGCCCAGCACATAGGCCACAGGCATCCCCACCACCCAATAGGACAGGGTCGCGATGATCATCGGCACCTTCGTATCCTGCACCCCGCGCAGCAGGCTCAACGCCATGACCTGCGCAGCATCCGCCAGCTGGAACAGCGCCGCCGCCGCCAAGAGCACGACACCAATGGCAATCACACTGGGGCGGTCAGGCTCATCCGGGGCCAAAAACAGCCCCATCAGAAATTCGGGCACCGCCAGAAACAACACCACCGTTACCACCACCGTGATCAGCGACAGCCCCAGCACCACCAGCGCGCCCAGCCGCAGCCCCGCCATATCGCGCGCGCCCAGCGCCCGGCCTGCCCGCACGGTGGCCACATTGCCCAGCCCCAGATGCACCATGAACATCAACGATGAGATCTGCAGCGCAATCCCATGCGCCGCCAGCGGCAGCGTCCCCAGCCAGCCCATCATCACGGATGAGGCAGCAAAGAGGCCCACCTCGGCCAATGTGGTGATCCCGATGGGCCAGCCCAGCCGGAACACCAGACCGAAAAACTCCCAGTCGGGGCGCCAGAACCGGATAAACAAGGCATGTTCCCGCGTCACCAACGCGGCATAGACCCCCAACATCAGGAGCGAGACCACCTGCACCGCAACCGAGGCCCAAGCCGCCCCCACGATCCCCAATTCAGGCGCGCCCCAATTGCCGAAAATCAGCGCATAGTTGACCATCACATTGACGACGACAGCCCCCACCGTGACCCACAGCACCACTTGCGTGCGCTCCAATGCTGCCAGATAGGATTTCAGCACCATCACCAGCAGCGCCGGAAAAATGCCCCAGCCCGCCACGCGCAGATAACGGCTTGCCTCGCGGGCGACATCCTCGGTCTGGCCCAAGACCAGCAGGATCGGCTCGGACCAGATCATCAGCGGCATCGACACCGCGCTAAACAGGATCGACAGCCACATCGCCATGCGCGTGACGCGGCGCACCTTCTGGCTATGGCCCGCCGCCTCGGCCTCGGCCACCATCGGCATCACGGCCCAGGCAAAGCCCGATCCGAACAGGAACAGCACAAAAAACATCATCCCGCCCAGCACCTGCGCGGCCAGCGCCGTCACATCATACCAACCCAGCATCAGCGCATCGGTCAAAGAGATCGAGAATTGCGCCACATGGCTCAGGATCAGGGGCAGGCCCAGCACGGCAATGGCGCGCAAATGCTGCTTCGGGGTCAGAGCGTGTATCATGCGCAACGGCCTAGCCTTGGTTTGTGACCAAGGCAAGACGCCGCGCAGGCATAGCGCCCTTGCAGAATGTCTGCACGCGCCCCCCGCACGGAACCAAGCCGCAAAGCCGCATTGCCCGAAAGAACACGGCAACGCGGCGTGCGGGCCAACAACCGCTTGGTT
>JBLRWJ010000211.1:0-2850 GCA_047921315.1 Rhodobacterales bacterium
CGACCATGAGCTATGAATACCGTGTGATTCCGGCCCCCGTGAAGGGCACCAAGACCAAATCGGCCAAGACCGCGCCGGACCGCTTTGCCGTCACCCTGCAAGATGCGATGAACAGTATGGCCGGTGACGGGTGGGAATTTGTCCGCGCGGAAACCCTGCCATCGGAAGAACGCTCCGGCCTGACCGGCACCAAGACCGTTTATCACAACATGCTGGTGTTTCGCCGCCTGCGCGAAGCTGATCTGGCCGCTTTTGCGCCGAAAGTGATGGCACCACCAACCGAGCCTGCCGCAACGCCCGAACCTTCGGCCACCTTTATCCGCCCCTCGCTGTCAGCGGTGTCGGAACCCTCTGGCAAGGCACCACCAGTGCTGTCGCCACGCATCCTGGCGGGTACGCTTGTCAAGGACAGCCCTGACACATCCCACGATAAAAGCTGACACTGCACAGGCCGGACAGGCGGCCCCCGTTCAGCCCTGAATATCCAATGCAAGCGCGTGAATCCGCCCGATCAACTGCGGCCCCAAGGCCTGATGGATCGCGCGGTGCCGCGCCAGACGGGTCATTGGCGCGAATTGCGGTGACCTGATGACCACCTTGAAATGGCTTTCGCCACCCTCGGCATAGCCCGCATGCCCGCGATGCTGTTCGCTTTCGTCAATGACTTCCAGATGCTGCGGCGCGAATGCCTGTTCCAGCGCGGTTCTGATCTCTTCTGTTTTGCTCATTATTTTTCTTATGCCCCTTCAATCCTGAAGCAAACAGTCTAAACTCTGTTCTCCGAGTCGAAAAGGTGAAGCTATGTCCAAATCAGATCCCTTCGGGTTCGACATGTCCGTATCGTCAGCCAAAAAGAAAAACCCCCGTGGTCGGCGCGGGATGACCGGGGCTGTCGAAACGTCAAGCCGGGTCTGCGATCATGAGGGCTGTCAGGAAGCGGGCAAGTTCCGCGCGCCCAAGGCCCCCGATGTGCTGGATGACTATTTCTGGTTCTGCAAGGACCATGTGCGCGACTATAACCTCAAGTGGAACTTCTTTGACGGCACCACCGAAGCCGAAATCAACGCGCAGATGTCCAAGGACAAGGTCTGGGAACGCGCCACCAAGCCCTTGGGCGATCCCGAGGCGCGGGCATGGGCACGGCTGGGGATTGAAGACCCGCATCAGGTGCTGGGCAACAATGCTACCCGCAACCCCGGCAAATCGATCACCGGCAGCACGCGCAAGCTGCCCCCG
Organism: Rhodobacterales bacterium; assembly: GCA_047921315.1. Lineage (GTDB taxonomy): Bacteria > Pseudomonadota > Alphaproteobacteria > Rhodobacterales > Rhodobacteraceae > Seohaeicola. The sequence continues at coordinate 1,237 of JBLRWJ010000211.1, forward strand.
ACCGAGCGGCGCGCGGTCGAGATTCTGGAAGCCAAGGACCACTGGACCAAGGCCGAGGTGCGCAAATCCTACAAGGCGCTGATCAAGGTGCTGCATCCCGACATGAACGGCGGTGACCGCAGTCAGGAAGACCAGTTGCAACAGGTTGTCTGGGCTTGGGACCAGATCAAGGAAAGCCGCAATTTCAAGTAACGCCGGCCACCCAAGGCAGGTGAAAAAACGCCGCGCATGCCTGTCATGGCCGGCTGCCTTCTTTGGCAAAACATGGCCAACACGATCCGGGCGCGGACAGACAGTATCAATTTCGATGGTGCCAATTGCAACACTGCCAATTGCGATGGTGCCAGTTGCGACATGCTCGCGGCGTGAATGCGCTTATTCGGCGGGCGCTGACGCCGCCTCATCCTCTGCCAGACGGCTGCGCAAATCCACAAGCATCTGCGAATATTGCTGCACTACCTGCAAATCCAGCCCAAGCTCGTTCACGATCAGCCAGGGAATTTCGGCGCAGCGCGCGGCATAGTCGCGGCCCTTTTCGGTCAGAAACAGATCGACGCGGCGCTCATCCTCGGCGCTGCGGGCGCGGCGCACAAGGCCAAGGCTTTCGATCCGTTTGAGCAGCGGCGACAGCGTGTTTGTCTCCAGACACAGATCGCGCGCCAGACTGCCAACATGCTGGCCATCCGCCTCATGTAGCCGCAGCATCACCAGATATTGCGGATAGGTCAGGCCCAGCGGTGCCAACCGCCGCTTGTAGTGGCGCGTGAATGCATGGCTGGCCGCATAAAGGTTAAAGCACAGCATTGCATCGGGTTCGGGACTTTTGGCCATGATCACCGGTCCAGTCTGGCTGACGAGATATCAGAGCGGCGATTATATCGCACACGACCAAGTCCACAAGCGACCTTTTGCGCCCCTCCCCTTTGGGCACATCGCGGCGATGTCTTTGCGCGATGCCGCCTGTCAGGCCGGCCGGAACACCAAGGAAACGCCATTCAGGCAATGCCGCTTGCCGGTGGGTGGCGGGCCGGGGCCGAATGCGCCGACATCGCGTGAAACCCAGCCGTTGCCACGTGTTGGGCCGTCCGAAGCGCCTGCCGGGGGGCAGGCGAACACGGCCCCGACGTGAAGAACCATAAAGCAGTCACGCAGCGCCATGCCGGAAAGTTTCATGCCGCAGCCCCCATCGCAACACCGCGATACCCCGCCGCGAACCTGCACCACTGGCGCGATGGAAAACCGCAGCCCCCCTTGCCCTTGGTCGCATTATGTTGCACCAAACCTCAGAGAGATATCACACAGATGCAGATGGGCCGGAGGCCCGACAGGGGAAGGACAGCTCCATGGCCGATGGCATGATCGACATCAACGCAAAACCCACCGAAGACATCTCGGTCCGCGATGTTTTTGGCATCGATACCGATATGGTTGTCAAAGGGTTCCCGGAACGCACAGAGCGTGTGCCAGAGCATGACAGCACCTATAAATTCGATCCCGATACCACATTGGCGATTCTGGCAGGCTTCAGCCACAACCGCCGCGTGATGATCCAGGGCTATCACGGCACGGGCAAATCGACGCATATCGAACAGGTCGCCAGCCGCCTGAACTGGC
>JBLRWJ010000212.1:0-2833 GCA_047921315.1 Rhodobacterales bacterium
GCCTTGGCGCTGTCCAGAAAGCCGCAGGTGTTCACGATCACCGCATCCGCGCCGGAATAATCGGGGCTGATCGCGTAGCCCTCGGCGCGCAGGCGCGTCAGGATACGCTCGCTATCCACCAGCGCCTTGGGACAGCCCAGGCTGACCATGCCGATTGTCGGCTGGCCGGGGCGTGGCGCATCCTTGATCTGCGCGCGCGGCGCAAGGTCTGGCCGCAGGCTGGGCGGGTTGGGGCGGGGCGGGTGCGGGCTGACGGGGTTCTGGCTCATGGCGCGCATATACTGTGCGCTGCGCGGCGTGGGAAGCGCGATTCGCAGGGCAGCGCCTTGCAGGCTTGGCAATCAGGGGGGGCGTGACAGGCCCGCAAGGCCGCGCTAAGCTGCCGCCATTGACGGAGGGTAGGCCCCATGTATCGCGGGATCTGGTTGAACTGAGAACATGTGCCCCCCTGAGGGCATTGCGGGGGCGGTAACGCGCCCTGTCTCACTATTTCTGATCCCCGGAAGGCCCCTTGCCATGTTTCGCTATTTTGAAAACCTCGTTGATCCCTACGGTCCCTATCGTGAAAAGAACCATCCGCCGCAGACGTTGCTGCGCTTCATGCTGGATTATGCCCAGCCCTTCAAACGCGTCTTTTGGGTTACCGGCATCCTGTCCGTTCTGGTCGCGGCGGTCGAGATTGCGCTGATCTGGGTGATGGGCTGGATCGTCGATGCGCTGCAGGGCGATCCCGCGCAGTTCTGGGATGATCACGGCCTGACGATGATCGGCCTTGTCCTGTTCATCCTGATCCTGCGCCCGTTGATCCAGGGGCTGGATGTGCTGCTGCTGAACAACACCATCCTGCCCAATTTCGGCACGCTGATCCGCTGGCGGGCGCATGCCCATGTGCTGCGGCAATCCGTGGGCTGGTTCGAGAATGACTTTGCCGGCCGCATCGCCAACCGCATCATGCAGACCCCCCCGGCGGCGGGCGAGGCGGTGTTTCAGGTCTTTGACGCGATCACCTTCTCGCTGGCCTATGTGGTGGGCGCCATCGTCATTCTGGGGCAGGCCGATGCGCGCCTGATGCTGCCGCTCATTATCTGGCTGGTCGCCTATGCCGCCCTCATGCGCTGGGCGATCAAACGCGTGCAACCCGCGTCCGAGGCGGCATCAGACGCGCGCAGCGCGGTGACAGGCCGCGTGGTGGACAGCTATACCAATATCCATTCCGTAAAGATGTTCGATCAACATGGGCGTGAGCTGGACTTTGCCCGCGAAGCGATCGAGGAGGCGCGCCTGACCTTTCAGGCCGAGATGCGGCTATATACCAAGATGGATTTCGGCCTTGTGTTGCTGAACGGTCTGCTGATCGTGGGTGTCGTCGGCTGGGCGATCTGGCTCTGGATGCAGGGGCAAGCCAGCGTGGGCGCGGTGGCGGCGGCAACAGCTTTGACCCTGCGCCTGAACGCGATGACCGGCTGGATCATGTGGGCGCTGACCACGTTTTTCCGCCAGTTGGGTGTGGTCGCCGAAGGGATGCAGACCATCGCACAGCCCATCACGCTGCCCGATGCGGCGGATGCGGTGCCGCTCAGGGTGGCGCGGGGCCAGATCGTGCTGGACGGGATCAGCCACAGCTATGGCCGCGCCAATGGCGGGCTGGAGCGCGTTGATCTGACGATAGCACCGGGCGAGAAAGTGGGCCTTGTCGGGCGATCCGGCGCGGGCAAATCCACGATCATGAAACTCCTGTTGCGGTTCTATGCAGCCGAGGGCGGGCGCATCCTGATTGATGGCCAAGACATCGCCCATGTCACACAGGCCTCCTTGCGTGCCCAGATCGGCATGGTCCAGCAAGACAGCGCGCTGTTGCACCGCTCGGTGCGCGATAACCTGCTTTATGGCAGGCCGGACGCCACGGAAGAAGAGATGCGCCGCGCCGCAGCCCAGGCACAGGCGCTCGATTTCATCCCCGATCTTGAGGATGGCAATGACAGGCGCGGCTTTGATGCGCAGGTGGGCGAGCGCGGTGTGAAACTGTCAGGCGGGCAGCGCCAGCGCATCGCACTGGCCCGCGTCATCCTGAAAAACGCGCCGATCCTGCTGCTGGACGAAGCCACAAGCGCGCTGGACAGCGAGGTCGAGGCGGCGGTGCAGGACACGCTCTATGATATGATGGCAGGCAAAACCGTCATCGCCATTGCGCATCGGCTCAGCACCATCGCCCATATGGACCGGATCGTGGTGCTGGACCGTGGCCGCATCGTTGAACAGGGCAGCCATGCTGATCTGCTGGCGCAGGGCGGCATATATGCAAGCCTGTGGGCGCGGCAATCGGGCGGCTTTATCGGGGATGACGCGGCATGACAGATCAGCGCACGGGCTTGGGCTGCTTTGGCCTTGACGCCTGTGGTGATTCCGCCTAATCACCCCGAACGGAATTCGGGGTACTGCCTTTGGCGGTGTCCCCATGTGTTGAAGGCGCCAGATGCGCCCCTGATCAAGTTGAGGATAAAGCCATGTCGCGCCGCTGCGAACTGACCGGAAAAGGCCCGATGTCTGGCAACAATGTCAGCCACGCCAACAACAAGACCCGTCGCCGGTTTCTGCCGAACCTGAATGACGTGTCGCTGCAGTCCGAAACGCTGAACCGCGTTGTGAAACTGCGCATCTCGGCTGCGGCCCTGCGTTCGGTCGATCACCGTGGTGGTCTGGATGCGTTTCTGGCGAAAGCCAAGGACGACACGCTGTCCGACGCCGCGCTGAAGATCAAGAAAGAGATCGCAAAGGCACAGGCAACAGCCTGATCCCTTTGATCCGATGATCGGGATATGGCCCTGCCGGTTGG
>JBLRWJ010000213.1:0-2813 GCA_047921315.1 Rhodobacterales bacterium
AGGCTGCAACAACAGTCGTTCCGGCATGTGATCGCCGACACGCGGGGCGGGTCAGCGATCGCGCGGCGGCGCGTTGCGCCTTGATTGCGCGCGGGGGTGGTCCATAACTAAGACCTCTGCATAATACGCGCCATCGCCGATATCCCCCGCCCGGCGGCACCGCCGGGCAGCGCCTGCCTGCCCCCCGGCAGGCGCTGCCCTCATCCTGGGGCTGGAACGGTGTCATGCAGAGGTCTTTAACTGGGCGATTGACGCGTCTGACCCTCTGTTTGGCAGCCATAAAAAAGGGCGCATCGCTGCGCCCCTTTACCATTCTCGATCGCGCCGAAAAATCAGCCGACCAGTTCGAGACCCGAGAAGAAATATGCGATCTCTTCCGCCGCTGTCTCTTCCGCATCCGAGCCGTGAACCGAGTTTTCGCCAATCGACAGCGCGAATTCCTTGCGGATCGTGCCGTCAGCCGCGTCAGCGGGGTTGGTCGCGCCCATCACTTCACGGTTCTTGGCCACAGCGTTCTCGCCTTCCAGAACCTGCACCACGATCGGCTCGGACGCCATGAACTCGCACAGCTCATCATAGAAAGGCCGCTCTTTGTGAACGCCGTAGAACACACCGGCCTGTGCTTTGCTCAGGTGGATACGCTTTTGCGCGATGATGCGCAGACCAGCCGCTTCCAGCTTGGCATTGATCGCGCCGGTCAGGTTGCGCTTGGTGGCGTCGGGCTTGATAATCGAAAAGGTGCGCTGAATTGCCATGTCTCAGGGTCTCTCTGTCTGCGGGGACGACAGGCCCCATGCCCTGTCCCGATGAAATCGCCGCGCTCCTATCATGGCCCTGCGCGCTTGAAAAGGTGCGATTGACCCCACCGCAGGGTTCAGGCAATGGGGGGGCATGTTACGCATCACAGATATCACCTTCAATATCGAAGGCCGCCCGCTGTTCGAATCCGCCAGCGCCACGATTCCCACAGGCCATAAGGTTGGCCTGATCGGGCGCAATGGCGCGGGCAAAACCACGTTGTTCAAAATGATCCGGGGCGAATTGCCGCTGGAGGGCGGCACCATCACCCTGCCCGCCCGCGCCCGCATCGGCGGTGTCGCCCAAGAGGTGCCGGGCAATGAGGTGTCGCTGCTCAACACCGTGCTGGCCGCCGATACCGAACGCAGCGCATTGCTGGCCGAGGCGGAAACCGCCACCGATCCCGCCCGCATCTCCGAGGTGCAGACCCGCCTTGCCGATATTGACGCATGGTCGGCCGAGGCGCGCGCCTCTGCCATCCTGCGCGGCTTGGGCTTTGACGCCGAAGAACAGCTTATGCCCTGCTCGGCTTTCTCTGGCGGCTGGCGGATGCGCGTGGCCTTGGCGGCGGTACTGTTTGCGCAGCCCGATTACCTGCTGCTGGACGAGCCGACCAACTACCTTGATCTGGAAGGCGCGCTGTGGCTGGAAAACTACCTGATCAAATACCCTCACACCGTGTTGATCATCAGCCATGACCGCGAATTGCTGAACCGCGCCGTGGGCGGCATCCTGCATCTCGAAGACCGCAAACTGACCTATTATTCCGGCAATTATGATCAGTTCGCCCGCCAGCGCGCGGCCCAACGCGCCGTGCAGGCGGCTGCGGCCAAAAAACAGGATGCGCGCCGCGCCCATCTGCAAAGTTTCGTGGACCGCTTCAAGGCCAAGGCGAGCAAGGCCAAACAGGCCCAATCCCGCGTCAAGATGCTGGAAAAGATGGAAACCATCCGCGCCCCCGAAGATGCTGCGCGCACCGTCTTTTCCTTCCCTGAACCCGAAGAACTGTCCCCGCCCATCATCTCGATTGAGGGGGGCAGCACCGGCTATGGTGATACGGTTGTGCTGCGCAACCTGAACCTGCGCATCGATCAGGATGACCGCATCGCGCTGTTGGGCAAGAACGGTCAGGGCAAATCGACCCTGTCGAAACTGCTCTCCGGCCGCCTTGATCCGATGGGCGGCACCACCACGCAATCCAACAAATTGCGCATCGGCTTTTTCGCCCAGCATCAGGTGGATGAGTTGCGCGTTGAGGAAACGCCCCTGCAACATCTGCTGCGCGAACGCCCCGCCGAAGGGCAGGCGAAACTGCGCGCGCGTCTGGCGGGGTTCGGCCTTGGCGCCGCACAGGCCGAAACCGAGGTGGGCCGCCTGTCAGGTGGGCAAAAGGCGCGCCTGTCGCTGCTGCTGGCCACCCTGCCCGCGCCGCATCTGCTGATTCTTGATGAGCCGACAAACCACCTTGATATCGAAAGCCGCGAGGCGCTGGTCGAGGCGCTGACCGCCTATTCCGGCGCGGTGATCCTTGTCAGCCACGATATGCACCTGCTCTCGATGGTGGCGGACCGGCTGTGGCTGGTGCAGGATGGCACCGTGCGCCCCTATGAGGAAGACCTTGAAACCTATCGCAAAATGCTGCTGCAAGGCGATGGTCCCACCCGCAAGGATAAGGACAAGCCCAAGCCGGCCCCGCAAAAGGCCAGCCGCGACCAGATCCTTGCCCTGCGCGCCGAGGTCCGCAAATGCGAGGAGCGCGTCAAGAAGCTGAACGAGATGGGCGACAAACTGGCCAAGAAACTGGCCGACCCCACCCTTTATGACGAGCGCAAGGACGAGCTTGTCGTCTGGCAGAAAAAATATGCCGAACTGCGCGAGGCGCTGGAGCGCGCTGAAACCTTGTGGATGGGCGCGCTGGAAAAACTGGAACGCGCCGAGGCGTAATCACGCCTCAGCCGCCTTGCGCAAAGCGCGCGTCAAAAGATGCGCCTCCTGTTGCAAGGACAACCAGTCTA
>JBLRWJ010000214.1:0-2766 GCA_047921315.1 Rhodobacterales bacterium
GACCTTGTGCAGCGCCCCGACAACTTCTTCATGCTGCGGTGGGTCACCGTGAACTAGACCGCAATCGCACCGTGAAACGGACTTGAGCGCAATTAAGGCTCGATCTTGCGCGGGAAAAACATGCGCACGACAATCGGCAGGGCTGCAACCGCTGCCAGCGCGACAAAGGCAAGGGTCAGTTGTGGCGTAACAAGATCCGCGATCTCGACCCTTTCGCCTGCCGCTTCAGCATTGGTCAAGACCGAGTCGACCCCTGAGCCGAGGTAGGCGTATGCAAATGTGCCTGGTGCGATTCCGATCAGGGTCGCGGCAGCATAGCTTGTGACGGGCACCCGAAACAGCGCGGGGATGATATTCATTAAAAAGAAAGGAAACACGGGCGCCAGCCGTAAGGCCACTATCGTGAGAAAGGCGTTTTTTTCGAATCCGTCGGCCAGACGGTTCACTCTTGGCCCCGCCATTGACCGCAAGCCTGCACCAAAGGACGTGCGCGCGATCAGGAACAGGATGGTCGCCCCAGCGGTCGCGCTCAGCACGACAGTGACGCCCCCGACCAGCCAGCCGAACATGAACCCTCCGGCAACCGTCAGAAAAGACGCTGCTGGAAAGGCCGTGGCGACAGCCAGAGCATAGGCAAGGGCGAAACCTGCCAGCACCAGCGCATAATGGTCTGTTACAAGCCGTGTCAGGCTGTCGCGCTGCAAGGAAAGCCAGTCAATCGTAAAGACCTCATGCAGCCCCGAGAGGTATATCCCTGCCAGCGCGACAAGGATCAAAGCCAGCGGCAAAAAACGCCGGATAAGCGTTTTCGGCTTACCGGATTGCGGCTGTGTATCGTATGTCATTCAGAGGTCCCTCCCGTGATACCGCGATACTTTTTAAGATAGCTGCGGTCGTTGATGTCTTTCATCCACCACGCAAACGCCCCTTCGATAGCAAGGCTGTTGCGTGTCGCAATTGCGTGTCGTCCGCCCGTGGCGATCAGGCTTAACCAGTCAGTCTGCGGCAGATGTGGCAAGGGCGATTGCCCGGCAAGGACCCGCGACAGGTTGCGATAGAGCGCGGGGCCCTGTCGCACGGCAAAGACCCCGGCCTTGGCGCGCGGATGATCGCGCATTCCTGCCATGTCGCCCGAGGCGAAAATCCGGTCATGCCCCTCTACCTGCAGGGTCGGACAAATCACCACAAACCCCTGTTTATCGAGCGGCAGACCCGTCTGTGAAAGCCATGCCGGCGCTGCGGCGCCGGCCGCGTTAATCGACAGGTCGAGCTCTGGCGCAGTATCAGAGGTATGAACCGTGATCCCAGCGCGATCCAGGTGCCGCCTTACCCGAGCGCGCGCCGCCGCTGGCACGCGCTCGAGCGCCGTGCCCGACCGCTCCACCAAAACTGGCGCGGGCCTGCATCCCTTCCAGCGGTGGGCGAGTGCGAAGGCCAATTCGATCCCGGCAACCCCGCCGCCGATCACGCCCACTTGCCCGTCACGCAATGCGCTTTCTTCCCAAGCGCAAAGGTCTGCCATAAAGACCGGCGCGGGCTTGATCGAGAGCACCTTGCCTTTTGCGGTCTCTGAGACGGACCGCGCCGTCGCGCCGGTGTTCAGGCTCATATGCGTATAATCCAAGCGCGCGCCGTCCTGCAAAAGGACTTGGAACGATCCGGCATCGAGACCGGTCATACTGACCCGCTGAAACGTGATACCTGCTGCTTTGGCAAGACCAGCAAGATCGACTGTCATTTCGTCGGTCTCATAGAAGCCCGAAACGACACCGGGCAACATGCCAGCATAGACTGCCTGGGCGCGGTCGCTGACAAGAACTACCTCGGTGTCGGGAAATGGCGTGCTGGCCATGCGGCGCAGAACCTCCAGATGGACCAGACCACCGCCCACAAGAACAAGGCGGTTCATATCAGCTTCTCGAAGATGATCTTGCGCATAGCGCGGGTGGCATAACCCGGAAAGTGCCAGCCAAAGCGCGCCATCGCCTTTGCGGGCAATCCGGGCACGATCATGAAGCGCCTGCGGTTGCGCAGGATGTTGCGGGCCACTTCTGCTGGATCGGCACGTCCCTTGCCGCTGCTGCCTGCCGGCGCATAGCGTTCGGCATGCGCAGTCCGCATCGGCCCCGGCGTCGTCACCTGCACAGTAATCGCATGGCCAGACCGCAACGGGCGACGCAGCGAGCGTGCGAAGGCCACCAGAGCATCCTTGCTGGCCGCATAGGCGCTGGCACCGGGATAGCCGGTGAAATGCGACAACGAAGACACAAAGACCAGCCGCCCCCCTTTGGCGATTAGACCACGTGCCAGTAATTCACGTGTCAGAATGACGGGGGCGATGCAATTCACCGCCACCACATCGCGCAGGGCCGCGGCAGGCAACGTCTCGAACGCGCCTACGGCGCTGATCCCTGCCGACATCACAACCAGATCGAAGGGCCCGATTTGGATCAGATGGTCCGACAGCTGCGACAGCCCGTCCAGATCCGACAAATCGCATTGCAGCGCCTGCTCAGCGGGCGCAAAGGCCGGCAGATCACGATCCACGATCCAGACCACAAAGCCCGACGCCGCAAGTTGCTGCGCGATCGCCGCCCCCAGCCCTGCCGCACCGCCAGTAATCACTGCTTTTCTTGGCCGTTCGCCTCTGCTCATGTCACAGCCCAAGCCTGGCACGCAGCACGCCGCCGAATGACACAGACCGGCGCATTCGCCCGGGCCCGCGCATGGTCCTGATCACGCCCGTGGCCACATCTCGCACCGGCA
>JBLRWJ010000215.1:0-2765 GCA_047921315.1 Rhodobacterales bacterium
AGTGGCGAATGCGCAAAACATCTTGGAATGAGATAGTTACCCCTGACGCCATCAGCGTTTCCATGGCGTGGGCGCGGATGCCACCTGTGGTGGCTTGTGCGGCGAAATGTTCGGCGGCGCGGTCAACCGCGTCAATGTAATTGTCGCAATAATGAAAGAAATCGCGCACCTCATCCCATGGGGAGGGCTGCGTGCGTGCATCCTCGCGGCCCAAGGCCTCATCCAAGGAGGCCAGCCTTTCATGGGTTTGGCGGTAAGCGCGGTGCAGATCCAGAAACGCCCGCGCCAGTGCGGGTGCGTTTGATGCGGTCAGGCGCAGATCGGCCAAGGGCGGGGCGCTGTCGGCAAAGACCGGATCGGCCATGGCCTCGCGCATGTCCGACACCAGCCGTTCGCTGTCGCCAGTGCCGAGTTCGGTCACGTCAAAGCCGAATTCCTGCGCCAAGGCCAGCACAACGGTGGTTGAGACAGGCCTGTTATTATTCTCCATCTGGTTGAGATAGGGCAGGGACACGCCCAGTTTGGCGGCAAAATCCTTTTGGGTCAGGGCCAGCCGCTGGCGGGTCTCACGCAGTTTTGCACCGGCATAGAGTTTCTGGGTGGCCATGGGGCACGCTTTGCAAAGTTTCGGTCCGGGGTCACGGTAGCTTTGCAAAGCGTTGCGGGCAAGGGGGGGCAACGGGAGGGGGCAAAGGGAAAGGGGAGGGTCAAATGCCCAGCTGACGCTCGCGGCGGATGACATAGATAATGGCAAAGACCGCAAGGACCGAGGTGATGAACATGATCCAGACCAGCGGGAATTCCCCCCGCCCCGGTTTCAGCAGCGCCCCGGCCAGTGCCGACATGGCCGCGCCGCCCCCGATCATGATGGCGCCGCCAAGCCCCGATGCGGTGCCCGCCAGATGCGGACGCACCGAGAGCATGCCCGCTGTGGCATTGGCGATCACCATGCCATTGCCCACGCCCACAAGGCTCATGAAGCCGAAAAACACCAAGGGGCTGGAATAGCCCGCATAGCTCACGATCAGTGACAGCCCCATGCCGATGACAGAAAAGATCGTGCCCCAAAGGACCATGCGGTTGATGCCGTGCCGTGCGGCCAGCAGGCCGGTCGCCCAGTTGCCAAGGAAATATCCGATCGAGGGGGCGGCAAAATAAAGCCCCAGCTGGCTGGGGCTGAGGCCAAAGACCTGTGTGCCCACAAAGGGCGCGCCACCCAGATAGGCAAAGAACGCGCCAGACCCGAAGGCGGATGCCAGACAATAGCCCCAAAAGCGGGGCGAGGTCAGAAGCTCGGGGTATTCGCGGAACTGCCCGATCACGGAATTGTCGCTGGGCGTGCCGGTTTCGCCAAGATCGCGCCATGCGATGACCAGAACGATCAGGCCGCAGGCCAGCAACATCGCAAAATTGGCGCGCCAGCCAAAGGCGTCCTCCAGCACGCCGCCAATGGCGGGCGCGATCATGGGGACAACGGCCATCCCCATGGTGACATAGCCGATCATCGAGGCGGCGCGGTCTTGGGTATACATGTCGCGCACCACGGCGCGGCTGAGCACCATGGCCACCGCGATCACTGCCTGAAGCGCGCGGAAAATCAGGAACACTGTGGCATTCGGGGCCAGCAAACAGCCCACCGTGGCCAAGCAGAACAGCACCACGCCCCACAGGATCACCGGGCGGCGGCCGATCTTGTCTGACAATGGGCCGATCAGGATCTGGAGAACCGCGCTCATCGCCAGATAGGTGGCAACGGAAAGTTGCATCACGGCGTAATCCACCTCGAAATGCAGGGCCATACCGGGCAGCGAGGGCAGAAAGATGTTCATGGCCATGGCAGAGATGCCTGCAAGCAGGATCAGCGTGGTCACATGCGGTGCGGTGGAGCGATCCAGATAGCGGACCGGAATGGGGTCTTGCATAGGGCATGGCTAGGCTGCGTTTGGGGGGAAGTCCATCATGCAGGCGCAGAAAATTGCTTATTTGCAATTTGCTGAACTGTGATTGCCAATAGTTTGCAAATTTGCCGAAATCTGCTTTGCGTTGCGAAAGGTGCGGCCTATACCTGCTGGTGATGTCGCGGGGGCCAATGGTCCCGGCCCGATCAGGTGAATCCGGTCGGGCGGAACTGGAAATAGATAGAACAGGGCTGGCACGCGCCGCGCGCGCTTGCACCTTATGTGAAAAAGCAGGGAGCGGTCGATGAAAGATATTCTTCAGGAACTGGAAGTGCGGCGCGCCGGCGCCCGCCTGGGTGGTGGGCAATCACGCATTGATGCGCAGCATGCCAAGGGCAAGCTGACCGCCCGCGAGCGGATCGAATTGCTGTTGGATGAGGGCAGTTTTGAAGAGTTCGACATGTTCGTGGCGCATCGCTGCACCGATTTCGGGATGGAGCAAAGCCGCCCCTACGGCGATGGTGTTGTCACCGGCTGGGGCACGATCAATGGCCGCATGGTCTATGTGTTTTCGCAGGATTTCACCGTGTTCGGCGGGTCTTTGTCGGCGACGCATGCACAGAAAATCTGCAAGATCATGGATATGGCAATCCAGAACGGCGCGCCGGTGATCGGTTTGAACGATTCGGGCGGTGCGCGCATTCAGGAAGGTGTCGACAGTCTGGCAGGCTATGCCGAGGTGTTTCAGCGCAATATCATGGCCAGCGGTGTGGTGCCGCAGATCAGCGTGATCATGGGGCCATGCGCGGGCGGGGCGGTCTATAGCCCCGCGATGACCGATTTCATCTTCATGGTCAAAGACAGCTC
>JBLRWJ010000216.1:0-2733 GCA_047921315.1 Rhodobacterales bacterium
TGAATCAGAAACCAGTCGAGATGGGAATCCTGATACTCAACAAACCCTAAAGCAAGCTGCCCTGTTCCGGCGGGGTCTGCGGCTTGCCGGATGGCTTCGCGCCCCCTTTGCCGCCTCCTGTGCCGCCCACCGCCAAACGCCCATCGGCGAACTGGATTTCGAGGGCGCGGGCCTTGACCGCCGCGGCCTTGGTGGTCAGCACGCGGCCACCCTCGCCGCGCACCACGGCATAGCCGCGCTGCAATGTCGCCTCATAGCCCAGGGTCAGGCGCAGGCGCTCCATCTCCTGCACGCGCTGCCGCCAGCCCGTGACCTGCCGTTGCCCTGCATCCGACAGGCGCTGCGCCAGACGGTCCAGATCACGGTTTTTCCGTTGCAAATCAACGCGGAACCGCTCAAGGCTCAACCGGTCAGAGGCCACGGCCAGATTGCGCCGCTCGGTCTGGATGGCACGGCGCAGCAGCGCAGGGCGCAACGCGCCCGCATGATCTGACAGCGCCACACGGCGCATCTGCACCCCCCGGATCAGCGCGGCAGGCAGGCGCTCGGCCAGCATATCCAGCCGTTGGCGCGGCCCGTCCAGCAGCGTATCGGCACGCGGCAAAGCGCGCGACAGATCACGCAACCGCTGGCCCCGCAACGCCACACCGTTTGTCAGCGCGCGCGTCAGCCGCCCCGATTGCCCGTCCAGCCAAGCCAGCAGGTCCAGCCGCACCGGCACCGCCATTTCCGCCGCCGCCGAGGGCGTGGGCGCGCGTTTGTCAGCGGCGTAATCAATCAGCGTGATATCGGTTTCATGGCCCACAGCAGAAATCAGCGGGATCTGGCTGGCGGCGGCGGCGCGCACCACGATCTCCTCGTTAAAGCCCCACAGATCCTCCAGACTGCCGCCGCCGCGCGCCACGATCAGCAGATCAGGGCGCGGCATCGCCCCACCGGGTGTCATGCGGTTGAACCCTTCAATGGCGCGGGCCACCTCGGGCGCGCATTTGGCCCCTTGCACCGCGACCGGCCAGATCAGCACCTTGCGCGGAAAACGCTCGCGCAAGCGGTGCAGGATATCGCGGATCACCGCACCGGAGGGCGATGTGACCACGCCGATCACCCCGGGCAGATAGGGCAGCGCCTGTTTGCGCCCCTCGTCAAACAACCCCTCGGCCGCCAACGCGCGGCGGCGCTTGTCCAGCATCGCCATCAGCGCGCCCGCGCCTGCGGGTTCGATATCCTCGATGATCAACTGGTATTTCGACTGCCCGCCAAAGGTGGTGATGCGGCCTGTGGCGATCACCTCCATCCCCTCTTCGGGCCGGGTGCTCAGGCGGGCGGCGACACCTTTCCAGATCACTGCGGCCAGAACCGAGCGGTCATCCTTGAGGTCCAGATAGATATGGCCTGAACGCGGCATGCTGACGCGCCCCAACTCCCCCCGGATGCGGATATGGGCAAACTCCCCCTCCAGCACGCGTTTTACCGCGCCCGAAATCTCGGACACGGTATATTCGGGGTTGTTCTGCCCTGCCTGCGGGGCGGGGCCGTCATCATCAAGTAAATCGGACATGCGGGCGGCCTTTTGTCTGGCTTGTATCCTGAACAGGGCCACCTTAGAACGCAAGCCGGACAAGGCCAAGCGGGAGAGCGCCATGAATATCCTGATCCTCGGCGGCGGCGGGCGTGAACATGCGCTGGCATGGGCCGTGATGCAGAACCCCAAATGCGACAAGCTGATCGTGGCACCGGGCAATGCGGGCATCGCCCAGATCGCGGAATGTGCGGCGCTCGATATCCTGAACGGGGCCGCTGTGGTCAATTTCTGCGATGAAAACGCGATTGATTTCATCATTGTGGGACCAGAGGCCCCGCTGGCCGCAGGGATCAGCGACCGGCTGCGCGATGCGGGGCTGATGGTGTTCGGCCCGTCACAAGCGGCGGCGCAACTGGAAGCGTCCAAAGCCTTTACCAAGGCAATCTGCGCTGCCGCCGGTGCCCCCACCGCGGCCTATGGCCATTTCACCGAGGCCGATGCCGCGCGCGCGCATATCAGGGCGCATGGCGCGCCCATCGTGGTCAAGGCCGATGGTCTGGCCGCTGGCAAAGGCGTGATCGTGGCGATGACCGAGGCCGAGGCGCTGGCCGCTGTCGATGACATGTTCAGCGGCGAATTCGGCGCGGCAGGCGCGGAAGTTGTGATCGAGGCGTTCATGGAGGGCGAGGAGGCGTCGTTCTTTGTGCTGTGCGACGGAACGGATGTGCTGGCCATCGGCACCGCGCAGGACCACAAACGCGTGGGCGATGGCGATACCGGGCCGAATACAGGCGGCATGGGGGCCTATTCTCCCGCGCCGGTGCTGTCTGATGCGATTGCGGATCTGGCGATGGCGCGTATCGTCAAACCCTGCATGGCCGAAATGGCGCGGCGCGGCATGCCCTATCAGGGGGTGCTTTATGCCGGGCTGATGATCAAGGACGGCCAGCCCCGTCTGGTGGAATATAACGTGCGCTTTGGCGATCCCGAATGTCAGGTGCTGATGATGCGGCTGGGCGCGCAGGCGCTGGACCTGATGCTGGCCTGCGCCGAGGGGCGGCTGGCGGGCGCGCAGGTGCATTGGGCCGATGATCACGCGCTGACTGTGGTGATGGCCGCAGATGGCTATCCGGGTGACTATGCCAAAGGCAGCGTAATCGGCGGGCTGGAGGCGCTGACATCGGACAGTTTCCAGATGTGTTTTCACGCAG
>JBLRWJ010000217.1:0-2567 GCA_047921315.1 Rhodobacterales bacterium
CCAGGCAGGCGCTGCCCTCATCCTGGGGCCGGAACGGTGTCATGCAGAGGTCTTCTCAAGGCACCGCGCCAGAGAAAACCCCCGCCGGGCATGGCCTGAAGGGGGTTTTCTCTTGATCATGCAATGCCGCTCAAATGCGGATCAGATTGCCGCCAGCAGCGCCTCGCCACCGGATACATCACACATGCCGGGGCTTTCTTCGGGGTGGAACACCGTGACAACGCCATCATCCACCAGCATCGCATAGCGTTTGGAACGTGCCACCAATCCGGCGGGCGGCGCGTCAAAATCCATGCCAATGGCCTTGGTGAATTCGCTGGATGCATCTGACAGCATGGTAATCCCCGCCTCAGTCGCGCCTGTCGCCTCGCCCCATGCCTTCATCACGAAGGGGTCATTGACGCTGATGCAGATAATCTCATCCACGCCTTTGGCGGCAAAATCATCCTTGGTGCGGATAAAACTGGGCACATGGGCCGAATGGCAGGTTGGCGTGAACGCGCCCGGCACCGCAAACAGAGCAACCTTGCGCCCTTTCAGCCTGTCACCCAGCGCAACGGGCTCCGGCCCTTTTTCGCCCATCATCACAAGTGTCGCCTCGGGCAGCTTGGCCCCTGTTGAAATCGTCATCCTGTCCCTCACCTTGAGTTTGCGTTTCCCTGTGACCACGATATAGGGTGCCGCGCAACGTGAAACCAATATTTTCGCAAAGGAATGCGCATGACCCATGTTGTCGTGATCGGGGCGGGACAGGCAGGATCATCGCTTGTCGCAAAATTGCGCAATTCCGGTTTCGAGGGGCGCATCACCCTGATCGGGGCAGAAGCCGTGCCCCCCTACCAGCGCCCCCCTCTGTCCAAGGCCTATCTGTTGGGCGACATGGTGCTGGACCGCCTGTTCCTGCGCCCTGAAAGCTTTTACGCCGAGCATGACATAGATCTGCGCCTGAACCAGCATGTGACGGCCATTGATGCCGCAGCGCGCACCATCACGGTGAATAACGAGGTGCTGGGCTATGATCATCTGGTGCTGACCACCGGATCAATCCCGCGCCGCCTGCCTGCCAGCATCGGGGGCACGCTGGACGGTGTGTTCGTCGTGCGCGATCTGGTCGATGTCAATGCGATGGCCCCGCATGTGGTGCAGGGGCGGCGCGCCTTGATCGTGGGGGGTGGCTATATCGGGCTGGAAGCAGCGGCAGTGGCCGCAAAGCGCGGCCTGTCTGTCACACTTGTTGAAATGGCAGACCGCATCCTGCAGCGCGTCGCGGCCCCCGAAACATCAGATTACTTTCGCGCGCTGCATCAATCACATGGCGTCACGATCCGCGAGGGCGTGGGGCTGGAGCGGCTGCTGGGCGATGACCGTGTCACAGGCGCACGGTTGACAGACGGCACCGAACTGGCGCTGGATCTGGTGATCGTGGGGGTGGGTATCGCACCCGCCACCGCGCTGGCCGAGACCGCGGGGATCGAGATCGAGAACGGGATCAAAACCGATGCGCAGGGCCGCACCTCTGATCCGGCGATCTGGGCAGCGGGGGATTGCGCCTCGTTCCCGTGGCGGGGCGGGCGCATCCGGCTGGAAAGCGTGCCCCATGCCATTGATCAGGCGGAATGTGTGGCAGAAAACATCATGGGCGCTTCGCGGAACTATGAGGCCAAGCCATGGTTCTGGTCCGATCAGTATGACATCAAGCTGCAGATCGCCGGGCTGAACACCGGCTATGACCGTGTGGTAAAGCGCCCCGGAGACAAGCCGGGAAGCCAGTCTATGTGGTATTTCAGCGCCTCAACCCTGTTGGCGGTGGATGCGATGAACGACCCGCGCGCCTATATGATCGGCAAACGCCTGATCGAGGGCGGGCAATCTCCCGCGCCCGAAACCGTCGGCAACCCCGACATTCCCCTCAAATCCTTGCTCCCCGCATGAGCCGCGCATGAGGATCGTTGCGGGCCGCTTCAAGGGCCGCGCCTTGGCGGCCTTGGGCAAGGGCGATCCCGCCGCACATCTGCGCCCCACCAGTGACCGCACCCGCGAAAGCCTGTTCAACATCCTGTCAGGCGGGCGCTTTGGTGATCCGGTATCAGATGCGCGCGTGCTGGACCTGTTCGCCGGCACCGGCGCGCTGGGGCTGGAGGCGCTGTCGCGCGGGGCCGCCCATGCCACCTTTGTCGACGATGGCACCAAGGCGCTGGGCCTGATCCGGCAGAATATCGCGCTGTGCTATGCCAGCGACGGGGATGGGGCCGCAACACGGATCATCAAACGCGATGCGCGCAAACTGCCCCCCAATGATGGCGCCGCCTTCGATCTGGTCTTTCTTGATCCGCCCTATGGCAAAGCGCTGGGCGAGGCGGCGTTAACCCACGCGCTGACCAGGGGCTGGATCGCCCCCGAGGCGCTGATCATATGGGAAGAAAGCGCCGCCATTTCCCCGCCTGCGGGGATACGCCTGCTGGACAGCCGCCGCTATGGCGACACCATGATCTCGTTTCTGCGCGCGGACAGTTAGAGTATCCGTCTTGATCAAGTCGTTTTTGGCGTCCACGTGCGGTCTTGTTGGA
>JBLRWJ010000218.1:0-2509 GCA_047921315.1 Rhodobacterales bacterium
GATGCGGTGATGCCCGGCACCGGATATCTGCAACTGGCGGCACAGGCCCTGCGCGCGCAGGGCGAGGCGGGCGCGTTTGAAATCCGCGATCTGTATTTCCTGTCACCCTTGCAGGTGGCGGACGGCACCGCGCTTGAGATGCGCGTGCGCCTGCCGCGGGCCGATGCGGGCTATGCCTTCGAGGTGCAGACCGTGCAGGCCGCTGGCGTGGTCACCCATGCCGAGGCGGAATTGTCGCTGCTGCCGCTCTCGCCGCCCGATACGCTGGACCTGTCCGCGATTGCGGCGCGCTGCGGTGACGCGGGGCAGGCGGGGGAGGCGGGGTTCATCCCGTCCCCGCAAGAGGCGCATCTGGCCTTTGGTCCGCGCTGGCGGGTGATCCGCTCCATGGCTTTCGGTCAGGATGAGGGGCTGGCCTGGCTGTCCTTGCCCGATACCCATGCCGATGATCTGGACAACGGCTGGACCCTGCATCCCGGTCTGATGGATCTGGCGACAGGCTGGGCGATGGGGCTGATTGCGGGCTACCGCCCTGATCACCTGTGGGTGCCGGTATCTTATGGCGCGGTGCGGGTGCATCGCCCGCTGCCGGCATGTGTGGCAAGCTGGGTGCGCAGCCGTGCGGGCAACAGCGCCGATGGCCCATCGGCCACATTCGATGTGGTGATCGCCGCCGCCGATGGCACTGTCTGTATCGAGGTTGAGGGCTTTAGCATCCGCCGTCTGGACGATACCGCCGCCTTTGGCCGCGCCGCCGCCCCTGTTGCGCAAGCGGTTGCCACAAACAGCGGGCCGCGCCCCCTTTCGCCCGCCGAAGAGCGGTTGCGCCATATGCTGACCCAAGGCATCCAGCCCGATGAGGGGGCCGAGGCGTTCTTGCGCGCGCTGGCCTCTGGCCAATCGCAACTGGTGGTGTCCTCCATTGATCTGGCTGCCCTGATCCGGCAGGCCGATACCGCCGAGGCCGCAGCCGATACCGGCGGCCAAAGCTTTGAGCGGCCACAACTGGATAGTGATTATGTCGCGCCAGAGACCGAGGTGGAAAAGCGGCTGGCCGGTTTCTGGCAGGAACTTCTGGGGCTGGAGAGCGTGGGCGTGCAGGACAGCTTTTTTGATCTGGGCGGGCATTCCCTGATCGCGGTGCGTCTGTTTGCCAAGGTGCGCAAGGCCTTTGCCGTGGATTTCCCCATCTCGGTCCTGTTCGAGGCCCCCACCATCCGCAGCTGCGCCGCCCTGATCGAAGAACGCGGCGTGGTGCCGGGGGAGGGTGGCAGTGCCGAGGCCGCAGCCCCCGCCGCCCCGCAGCGCCGCTTTACCCATGTGGTGCCGATGCATAGCGGCGAGGGTGGCAGCAGAACGCCGTTCTTTTTGGTTGCGGGCATGTTCGGCAATATCCTGAACCTGCGGCATCTGGCGCATCTGCTGGGCACGGATCGTCCGTTTTATGGCTTGCAGGCGCGCGGGCTTTACGGCGATCAGGAACCGCACCGCGATCTGGTGCAGGCGGCGCGTGATTACATCGCGGAAATGCGGCAGGTGCAGCCGCATGGCCCCTATATGCTGGGCGGGTTTTCCGGTGGCGGCATCACCGCGCTGGAGATTGCGCGCCAGTTGACAGCGGCAGGCGATGAGGTGGCCGCCCTTGTGATGCTGGACACGCCTTTGCCGGTGCAGCGCGCCTTGACGCTGCGCGACAGGCTGGCGATCCAGTGGCAGGAAATGCGCGCGGGCGGCGTTGCCTATCCGCTACACTGGCTGCGCAACCGCATCGCATGGGAGGTTGCAAAGCGCCGCAGCAAGACCGATGCCCACGCTGAACCCGCCGCGCAATTCCACAATGCCGCGATCGAGGCGGCGTTCATGCAAAGCGTCACATCCTACAAGCTGCAGCGATGGGAGGGGCCGCTGACCCTGTTCCGCCCGCCGCTGATCGGCAAATGGCAGGTCGCGCCGGATCGTTGGGTTAATGCGGAACGCGACTATGTGCTGCATGACAATGACTGGACAGGATGGGCCCCACGGGTTGAGGTGCAAGAGGTGCCGGGCGATCATGATTCCATGGTGCTGGAGCCGAATGTGCGGGTGCTGGCCGCCCGCATGCGCCGCGTGATCGAGGCGGCGGAACGGCGCAGCACCGTGCCCAACCTGCGGGCAGTGGCTGGCCGCGATGTGCCACAAGAAGCAGCGGAGTAGCCCGATTGTCTGACCTGACCGCCCCACGATTACTGACCGTGCTGTTGAACTGGCGCACCGCGCCAATGACCCTGCGCGCCGCCACCGCTGGCCTTGCCGCGATGGCGGAACTGCGCGAGGCGCTGCCGGGCGCGCGCACCGATCTGGTGATCGTGGACAACGATTCCGGCGATGGCAGTTTCGAGATGTTGCAGGCCGAGGCAAAGGCCCGTGGCTGGACCGAGGGCGGCGCCGTGCGCGTGATCCAGTCTGGTCATAATGGCGGCTTTGGCGCGGGCAATAATGTGGGCATCCGCACGGGCATGGCCGATGGCGA
>JBLRWJ010000219.1:0-2507 GCA_047921315.1 Rhodobacterales bacterium
GCTTCGGACGGCCCAACACGTTGCAACGGCTGGGTTTCATGCGATGTCGGCGCATGCGGCCCCGGCCCGCCAGAGCGCCAGCCCAGGCAGGCGCTGCCCTCATCCTGGACCCGGAACGGTGTCATGCAGAGGTCTTTATGACCGCATTATCGACGCGCCTTTTGATGACGTGGATGCCCGCGTGCGTGAGGCACTGTCCGAGCATGGCTTTGGTGTTTTGACGGAAATTGACGTCAAGGCCACCCTGAAGACCAAGATTGATGCCGAGATTGACGCCTATCGCATCCTTGGGGCCTGCAACCCCGGCATGGCCTACAAGGCCATTCAGGTTGAACCGCGCGTGGGGGCAATGTTGCCGTGCAACGTGATCCTGCGCGCCGTCACAGGCGGGGTTGAGGTCAGCGCGATAGACCCCGTGGCATCGATGCAAGCGGTGGAAAATGCCCAGCTTGATGCGATTGCGTCTGAGGTGCGGGACATGCTGATCAAGGGAGGCAAGGCCGCATGACCAATCATGACAGCAGCAAACTCACGCGCGCTATCGTTTCCCGCGATGGCGCGCGCACGCCCAGCCTGGCGGAAGCCCCCGAACTGCCAATCGCATTCTTTTCCTTTGCCCTGCATTTCGTTTGGGAGTTCGTTCAGGTGCCGACCTATACCGGCATGGCCGAAATGGCACATTGGGAAGCCATCAAGATGTGCATGTCGGCGACCTTTGGGGATGTTGGCTTTGCCCTGACCGCCTTCTGGATCGCCAGCATTGCGGCGCGCAGCCGCGGCTGGGTTCGTCAGCCGACACGGTTGCCAGTCGCGATCTTCATTGCCGTTGGGATTATCCTGACCATTGGGTTCGAATATTTTTACACCAATATCAGCCTGCGCTGGACCTATTCGGATCTGATGCCGCTCGTGCCGCCCTTCGGCACCGGGCTCAGCCCCCTTCTGCAATGGCTTGTCATCCCAGCGCTTGTGATCTGGTTGACGCGTCGTCATCTGATCGGCGCGCAGGCCATACGCGAGGGCGCGGGGTGAAGCTTTGGCTTTCGCGGATTTCTACGCGGGTGTTGCAGTCTGTAATGACGACAGTCGTTGCCGGGCTTGCGAAATGAGTAATCACTTACGCCATTCATTGAGATGTCGTTGCCTTAAACTGGTAAAGTGGCCGCGAAGGCGATGCCTGTCAGCAAAAGAACTTGCGCCGCAATGATCGCCAGTGAGAACAGAACCAAGGCCACGCTTGATGCTGGTCGGTATCCATGCCGTTCAAGCCAGATCTCGGCCAAGGCCATGTGAAGTGGAAGCGCGCTGATCAGGGTCGCATAGAGATAGACACCAGAGAGATTGCCGAACGCTGCTGCCTGTAAAACTGTGGGGCCCGCCACGCGCAGGCCTTGCAATGGATCACCGCCAAAAGAGCCAAACATCTGTGCCGAAACAAAAAAGATCACGGCGTGCAGAAGCATGAAGGCTATGGTGCGAGTGGCAAAATCCAGCGCGAGTGCCGATCCAGGCCCAATGGTGCGTAGGCGCGATTGCGAGAACATTATCATCGACCCAGCGTTGACCGTAAAGACGACCGGCAATCCATTTGTCAGAATTTGCCGCACGAAACGCACCAGTGCTGCGTCAGATGTTGTCAGATGCGACCAGAAGCCCGGTATCAGTGCGATATAGAGTATCAGCACCGGCACAAAACCCAGAAGGCTTAGCAGCACCGTGTTGCGTGCAAAGCGGGTGAATGGCAGCCGGACCGAGAAATGCCGGTCGAACCAGGCGAACAGTCCGGTTGGGGTGGTTTCGGCCATTTCGGGCTCGTTCCTGTCTCGGGGGCGGGTTTACCCTTGCCTGAGGGTTCTGTTCAGTTTTCGCCCTCTGCCGCAGTGCGCGCGGCCTGTATTTCCTGAATGTTATCGGGCCAGGTCGAGCGGATGAACGCAAGAATGGCTTCGATATCCTCCCCGCTCAGGATATCACCAAAACCGGGCATACCAGACGTGAAGCTGACCCCGAGATCGTCCAAGACAGCCTGACCGCCTCGCCTTACATAGTCGAACAGCATCCCATTTCCGTGATGCCAAGTATGACCTGTCTCATCATGCGGTGGCGCGGGAAATAACCCATCGGGGCCAGAGCGCTGCCAGTCCGGCGCCCCTTCCAGATCCACCCCGTGACAGGCCGCACAACGATCAGCATATAACACGCGCCCGGTGTCGGGTTCATCCGCCATCGCAGCGCCGCCAATCTGCCCAGCAATCAGGGTCAGGGCCGCAAGAATTGCCGGTTTGCCCATTCAGAACCTTTCCTTTCAAGTATCTCGCCAATAACCACTGAATTCTCGGTGGCTTCCTTTGACCTTCCGGTGGATGGAATCCCCATATCGTCATTATAGTCATGTCAGAAGGATACGATGGAACTGGTCGCAGATGGAATGCGTTGCGGACATTGCGTTGCGGACATTGCGAGGCGACGGTTCAACGTGCTGTGAAGCG
Source organism: Rhodobacterales bacterium (assembly GCA_047921315.1). GTDB lineage: Bacteria > Pseudomonadota > Alphaproteobacteria > Rhodobacterales > Rhodobacteraceae > Seohaeicola. The sequence continues at coordinate 2,490 of JBLRWJ010000219.1, forward strand.
CGTCTCACCGCAAGCGGA
>JBLRWJ010000220.1:0-2444 GCA_047921315.1 Rhodobacterales bacterium
GACAGGCCGGTGCAATCATCCCGCTTGATCCAGATCTCCGGCCCGCCCAGCGCCTCGGACAGGCGCGGCATCGGCTCCAGCGGTGTGGGCAGATGGGCCAGACGGATACGGGGGAATTTCGCAAGGTTCATATCTTTTCCTTTGTTTCTGGTTGCCAGTTCGGCCCCAGTCTTGGCATGGGGCAGAATTTGTCCAGCCTGATATCGGCGCTGCGGGCGTGGCCCTCCATCCCCTCGGTCCGGCTGATATGGGCCGTGACGCGCGCCAGATCGGGCAGCGCCTGCGCCGTCACCTGCTGCCATGTCACGCATTTGAGGAATTTGTGCACCGACAAGCCGCCGGTATAACGCGCCGCCCCCGATGTGGGCAGCACATGGTTGGGCCTTGCGGCCTTATCCCCGAAAGCCACGGTGGTGTGCGCCCCCAGAAACAACGAACCATAGGCGCGCAGACGGACCAGCCACCAGCCAAGGTCAGCGGCCTGCACATGCAGATGTTCGGGGCCGGTGCTGTCTGCATATCGGTGCAGGTTGCGCGCTGCGCCATGGCGAAACGGCGGATATTGTCATGGGCATAGGCGATATCGTCGCGCAGGGCCTGCGGCACGGTGGCGATGGCACGCGCTACCGTTTCGGGGGCCACGACGATGGGGCCGTCCCAGCCATCCAGCCGCTGCGCCAGATCGCGGACCGCCGCCTCGCCGCCCTGCGCCACCTGCGCCAGCAGGATACGCACGGCATCTGCGGGATCTGCCTGCGCCTGGGGCGCGGGCGGGTGGCCTGACTTGAGGTATGTCACGCTCATCCGTATCCGCTGTTCAGACAGTATTGGGGCGCATATCCCGGTGGCGGGCAAGCCTTGTCACCCGATGTGCAGGGTCATTTTCATGCGCGTGAAACCGGATTTCAGGAAAGCTGAAATCGCAGCGATTGCCCTTGGCCAAGGCTGCGATATGCTGGGGCCAAGTGATCAAACAGGGGGCAAAATGGGCAATATCGTGATCCTGACCGGGGCGGGCATTTCGGCTGAAAGCGGGCTTGGCACCTTTCGGGACGAAGGCGGGCTGTGGTCGCAGCACCGGATCGAGGATGTGGCCACGCCCGAAGGCTTTGCCCGCGATCCCGCGCTGGTGCACCGGTTCTACAATGCACGCAGGGTTCATGCAGCGGCAGCAGCACCCAACGCGGCGCATCACGCGCTGGCGCGGCTGGAGGCCGGGCATCGCGGTCAGGTCACCATTGTGACGCAGAATGTGGACGCCCTGCATGAGGCGGCGGGGTCGGTGCGGGTGTTGCATATGCATGGCACGCTGGCGGGGGCGCTGTGTGCGGCATGTGATCATCGCTGGCAGGCCCCCGTGGCCATGGCCCCCGGCCATCCCTGCCCGGCCTGCAACGCCCCCGCCGCGCGCCCCGATGTGGTCTGGTTTGGCGAGATGCCGTATCACATGGATGAGATATGGGATTTGCTGCGCGATGCAGATGTGTTCGCCGCGATCGGTACATCCGGTCAGGTCTATCCGGCGGCGGCCTTTGTGCAGGATGCGGCGCGGGCGGGCGCGCATACTGTCGAGATCAATCTGGACCCATCCGCCGTAGTGTCGGATTTTGCCGAGACACGCTTTGGCAAAGCCTCGGATATTGTGCCGCTTTGGGTGCAGGAGGTTCTGCGCGGCTGAGCCGATTGATAAAGCCGGACCCTCGAGGCCCGGCTTGCTTTGGTATGGATGGCTGCGGCGGTCAATCTTTCTTGGTGCCGTGGCTGTGGCCGTGCTTGTGCTCTTGGCTGTGATCATGGCCGGCATGCGCGCCCTCTCCGGGTTGCCGCTTCATATCGACGGGCACTTGCACCACAACCTCGCCTGCTGTTTCAAAAATCAGCGTCACATCGATCACGTCACCTTGCACAAGCGGCGCGTTCAGGCCCATGAACATCACATGATGGCCGCCCCGCTCCATGATGATCTCGCCATCGCTGGGCAGGTCGAACCCTTCCTCGACATGGATCATCCGCATCACCCCGTTGGCATCCTCGCGGTGGGTGTGCAGCTCCACCCGCGCGGCCACCTCTGATGTGGCACCGATCAGGCGGTCATCGGGGCCGCCGTGATTGTGGATCACCATGAATGCCGCCCCTGTCGTGGCCATGTTCGAGGCGCTGCGGGCGTAGGGGTCTTGCACCTCGACACCGTTGGCAAAGGCCGTGGTGGCCATGAGGATTGCCGCGCTGGCGGCAAGGAATTGCGATTTGAAAGACATGCTGTCTCTCCTTTTGTCTGCTCTTGTCTTGATCTGATTGTGTTGGTCTGATGTCAGATCAACACAGGCGGATCACGCGCCGAGAAAGGCAGCGTCAGACGTTCAGGCGTCACAGAAACATAGGCGGGCTGCAGCGTATCGGCGCGGCCCATCGGATGGGCCAGCCACAGCGCAGGCGGGGCCACA
>JBLRWJ010000221.1:0-2419 GCA_047921315.1 Rhodobacterales bacterium
CGGCCAGCGAGGAAACCCCACCGCTCGCGATGACGGGGATGCTGACGGCATGGGCCAGCGCGGCGGTGGCGTCGATATTCGGCCCCTGCATTGCGCCGTCGCGGTTGATATCGGTGTAGATGATCGCGGCGACGCCTGCGTCTTCAAAGCTGCGGGCAAGGTCTGTGACCATCACATCGGTTTCGGTGGCCCAGCCTTTGGTGGCCACGCGCCCGTTGCGCGCATCGATGCCCACGGCGACCTGTCCGGGAAAAGCGCGCGCGGCCTGCCGCACCAGATCGGGGTTTTCCACGGCCACGGTGCCAAGGATCACGCGGGCCAGCCCCTTTGACAGCCAGCGTTCGATCGTCGCCATATCGCGGATGCCGCCGCCCAGTTGTGCGGGCACGCGGGTTTGCGCCAGAATCGCCTCGACCGGGGCGGCATTGACCGGCTCGCCTGCGAAGGCACCGTTCAGATCAACCAGATGCAGCCATTCGCAGCCCGCATTCACAAATTCCATCGCCTGTGCCGCGGGATCTTCATTGAAAACGGTGGCTTGGTCCATCTCGCCCTTATAGAGGCGCACGGCGTTGCCGTCTTTGAGGTCAATGGCGGGGTAAAGGATCATGGGCGCACCTGTCTGTTCCGGATCTGGCGGAGTGTGGCGGCGTTTGAGCATGGGCAGCGGGGAAATGCAACGCAGGCCGCGCGGATAAGCCCAAGGTTGGGATTAATCCCAGGGGCGTCAGGCGGTGCGGCGATCTGTGGCACGATCAGCCGCACATTCAACGCATCGGGGGAATACAGGGCCAGCACCATCGGCAAGCCTTTGGTCCGGGGCAGGCAGCCTGACGGGGCAGGCGGCTATGGCAAGGGCAAGATCTGGCAACCCCCGACCGATAAGGTGTATCGGTCCAAAATGGCACTGGCGGGCGATGTGCTGAACGTGTCGGGCTATGTCGGGCCGATCTGCAAAAAGCAGGTATGGCGCAGGGTGGACTGACCGCCGCAGCGTGCTGCTTTTTAGGCCGCGACTCTGGCCGCTTTACGGTGTCCAGCGCAGGAAATTGGCAATCAGGCGCAGGCCGGTCTTCTGGCTTTTCTCGGGGTGGAACTGCATCCCGAGGATATTGTCCCGCCCCACGATGGCGGTGATGGGGCCTGCATAATCCACATGCGCCAGCAGATGCGCGGCGTCTGCAACCTGCATATGATAGCTATGGACGAAATAGGCATGATCGCCGGTGCTGATCCCGTCAAAGACCGGATGCGCTGTGTCGATCACCAGATCGTTCCAGCCCATATGTGGCACTTTCAGCGCGGGATCGACGGGGGTGATGCGCACAACCTCGCCCGGGATCCAGTCAAAGCCGGGGGTGGGGGTATATTCCAGCCCGCGGGTGGCCAGCATCTGCATGCCGATACAGATACCAAGGAAGGGGCGGGCATGGGTGATCACCGCCTCTTGCATCGCCTCGAACAGGCCGCGATGGTCAAAGAGTTCCTTGCGGCAGGCCGGGAAAGCCCCGTCACCGGGCAGCACGATGCGGTCAGCGCGGCGCACCATATCGGGGTCTGACGTGACGGTGACGGTGCCTGCGTCCACCTCGGCGGCCATGCGTTGAAACGCCTTTTGCGCGGAATGCAGGTTGCCGCTTTCATAATCGACGATAACGGTTTGCATGGGGTCAGAGGCTTCCCTTGGTGGAGGGGATGGCATCGGCGCGGCGCGGATCAGCCTCGATCGCTTCGCGCAGGGCGCGGGCCACGGCCTTGAACGCGGCCTCGGCGATGTGGTGGCTGTTGAACCCGTGCAAGCGGTCCACATGCAGGGTGATACCGCCATGCGTGGCCAGCGCCTGAAAGAACTCGCGCAGCAATTCGGTATCGAACTGGCCGATCTTGGCGGTGGGCATATCGACATTCCATACCAGATATGGCCGCCCTGACAGATCAAGCGCGGCGCGGATTTGCGCATCGTCCATCGGCAGGTGGCATGATCCGTAGCGCCGGATTCCGCGTTTGTCGCCAAGCGCCTGTGTCAGCGCCTGACCCAGCGCGATGCCCACATCCTCGACCGTGTGGTGATCATCGATATGCAGATCACCCGTGGCGCGAATGGTCATGTCAATCAGCGCGTGGCGCGAGAGCTGGTCCAGCATATGGTCAAAAAAGCCCACGCCGGTCTGGTTGTCATAGGCCCCGCTGCCGTCCAGATTGATCTGGACGGTGATATCGGTCTCGGCGGTTTTGCGCGTGATCGTGGCTGTCCGCATGGGTAACGCTCCGGTTTTGTGTTGCGGCGCTTATAGGCGGATGGGCTTGGCGGGGGAAGGGGCATGAACGCCATTGCCGTGCCTGTGTGGCTGTGCAAGCCTTGGGCCGAGACAGTCATAGCGAGTCATCCCATGAGCACCTGCGTTTTCATCCAGCTGCG
>JBLRWJ010000222.1:0-2415 GCA_047921315.1 Rhodobacterales bacterium
GCAGACAGAAAACCACATCCGCCGCGCCCGCGGGCAACAGCTCAGCGATTTATTGCGCCGCTCTGCCGCGCGCATGCCGCAGAAAACCGCGCTGACCTTTCGTGACCAAAGCGACAGTTTCGCCGATCTGGACAGGGCCGTGAACCGCGCCGCCAACGCGCTGGAGGCGCGCGGCATCACCAAGGGCGACAGGGTTGCGCTGCTGACGCATAACAACCGCGCCTTTGTGGTGCTGCGCTTTGCGCTGGCGCGGTTGGGGGCCGTGACCACGCCGGTCAACTTCATGCTCAACGCCGCCGATGTTGCCTATATCCTGACCCATTCGGGCGCTTGCATGCTGATTGCCGAGGATGCGCTGTGCCCGGTGGCCGATGCCGCACTATCCGAACTGGGGCTGACGATCCCGAAATTCGCCATTCCCCATAGCGGCGCGCCCGTCCCGCAGGGCTGGGAGGAGGTAGCCCGCCTGCTGGATCACCCCGACGCATCCGAAGTGTGGCGCGATGTGGCGGCGGATGACCCCATCCAGATGATGTATACAAGCGGCACTGAATCACGCCCCAAAGGCGCGCTGCTGACCTCGGCTGCGCTTTATGCGCAATATGTCAGTTGCATCGTGGATGGTGAAATGACGGCCAATGCGGTCTCATTGCATTGCCTGCCGCTGTTTCATTGCGCGCAGCTTGATTGCTTCCTCAGCCCTGATCTTTACCTCGGGGTGACCTCGATCTTGCATGACAAGGCCGACCCCGCCGAAATGCTGGCCGCGGTTGAGGCGCATGGCGTGACCAAACTGTTCTGCCCGCCAACGATCTGGATCGCGCTGCTGCGTCACCCTGATTTTGACACCCGCGACCTGAGCAGCCTGCAGGCCGGATATTACGGGGCCTCGATCATGCCCATCGCGGTGATCGAGGAATTGGCGCGCCGCCTGCCGAATATGCGGCTGTTCAACTTTTACGGCCAGACAGAAATGGCCCCCGCCGCCACCATCCTCAAGCCCGAAGACCAGATGCGCAAGCTTGGCTCTGCCGGACGGCCTGCGCTGAATGTGGAAACCCGCGTGGTCGATGATCAGGACCAGCCCCTGCCGGTGGGCGAGGTGGGCGAGATTGTGCATCGCAGCCCGCATCTGATTACCGAATATTACAATGACCCCGACAAGACGGCCGTTGCCTTTCGCAATGGCTGGTTCCACAGCGGCGATCTGGGCCGCTTTGACGCGGACGGGTATCTCTATGTGGTGGATCGCAAGAAAGACATGATCAAGACAGGCGGTGAGAACGTAGCCAGCCGCGAGGTGGAAGAAGTGATCTTTCACCATCCCGATGTGGCCGAGGTGGCGGTTTTCGGGGTGCCACACCCCAAATGGATCGAAGCCGTCACCGCCGTTGTCGTCGCCAAACCGGGGGCCAGCGTCAGCGCCGAGACGATCATGGCGTATTGCCGCGATAAACTGGCCGGGTTCAAGGCCCCGAAACATGTCGCGGTTGCAGAGCAGTTGCCCAAAAACGCCAGCGGCAAGATCCTGAAAAAAGACCTGCGCGTCACCTTCAATGACATCTTCAATGACGCCTGAGGCCAGCATGACCACGCAGACAACAAAGACGCAACAGATGATCTGGCCCGGTCTGGCGGGCAAATACGCGCTTGTAACAGGGGCATCATCGGGCTTGGGCGCGCATTTTGCCGCCGTGCTGGCCGGGCAGGGGGTGCATGTCACCGCCGCCGCCCGCCGGTCGGACAAGGTGCAGGCCGTCTGCGATACGATCAGCGCCACTGGCGGGCAGGCGCAACCGCTGCAGATGGATGTGGCCGATCCATCCTCGGTTGACAGCGCATTGGCCGACAGGCGGTTTGATATCGTGATCAACAATGCCGGCACAACGCTGTCCGCTGCGGCGCTGGATCATGCGGCGGCTGATATCGACCGTATCATCGATACAAACCTCAAAGGTGCGTTCCATGTCGCCCGCGCGACTGCTGCGGCCATGGCAAAGGGCGGCACAGGCGGCGCGATCGTCAATGTCGCCTCGATCCTCGGGCTGCGTGTGGCGGGGCATGTCGCGGCCTATGCCGCCTCCAAAGCAGGGCTGGTGCAATTGTCGCGCGCCATGGCGCTGGAATGGGCGCGCCATGATATCCGCGTCAATGCGCTCTGTCCCGGCTATATCGAGACAGAGCTGAACCGCGATTTCTTTGCCTCCGATGCGGGCAAGGCGCTGATCCGCCGTGTGCCGCAACGCCGCCTTGGTCAGGCATCCGATCTGGACGGGCCATTGTTGCTGCTGGTCTCTGATCTGGGGCGCTTCATCACCGGAACCGAGATTGTGGCCGATGGCGGCCATCTGGTGTCCTCACTTTAGCAGGCTGCTGAAATAGTCCCGCCTCGACAAAGATTTGAGAACATGATTC
>JBLRWJ010000223.1:0-2373 GCA_047921315.1 Rhodobacterales bacterium
CCATAGCTAAAACCGGTTACTTGTCTCGGCAGACTTCGACACCCTTACAGGACACCGCCCAGCCAATAAAGTCTTTAAGCGCGTTTTCATAAAGTTTGAGATAAAAAAGTGCATTAACGATCTAAAAGCCGCAGAATAGGGCAGCCCGGCCGCACAATCATGTGTTGAACAGAAAGTGCAGCACATCACCGTCCTTGACGATGTAGCTTTTGCCCTCGGCACGCATCTTGCCCGCCTCTTTAGCAGGTTGTTCGCCGCCCAGAGTGACAAAATCATCATAGCCTATGGTCTCGGCGCGGATAAAGCCGCGTTCGAAATCGCCATGAATCACCCCTGCGGCCTGTGGTGCGGCGGTGCCTTGACGCACGGTCCAGGCGCGGGCCTCTTTCGGGCCGACGGTAAAATAGGTCTCAAGATGCAGCAGCGCGTATCCCGCCCGAATCAGGCGGTCCAGACCGGGTTCTTCCAGCCCCATCTCGGACAGGAACATCTCGGCCTCGTCCCGCTCAAGCTGGCTGATCTCTTCCTCGATGCGGGCGGAAATCACCACATGCGCGTTGCCCTGCGCCGCCGCCATCTCGGCCACGCGTTCGGATAGCGCATTGCCGGTGCCTGCATCGGCCTCGGCCACGTTGCAGACATACAGCACCGGCTTGGTGGTCAGCAGTTGCAGCATTTTCCACGCTTTCGCATCATCCGCATCCACCTTGACAGTGCGCGCGGGTTGACCGGCCTCAAGCGCAGCCAAGGCGGCACGCAACAGACGGTCCTGCTGCACCGCGTCCTTGTCGCCGCCCTTGATCTTGCGCACCAGCCCGGCCAGCCGCTTTTCGATGCTTTCCATATCGGACAGCATCAATTCCATCTCAATGGTTTCGGCGTCCGCTACCGGATCAACACGGCCCTCGACATGGGTGATATCGTCATCCTCAAAGCAGCGCAGCACATGGGCGATGGCATCGCATTCGCGGATATTGGCCAGAAACTGGTTGCCCAGCCCCTCGCCCTTGGAGGCGCCCTTGACCAGACCGGCAATATCCACAAAGGTCATCCGCGTCGGGATGATCTGCTTGGAGCCGGCAATCGCGGCCAGCTTGTCCAGCCGCGCATCCGGCACAGCCACTTCGCCGACATTCGGCTCGATCGTGCAGAACGGAAAATTCGCCGCTTGCGCCGCAGCCGTTCTGGTCAGCGCGTTGAACAGAGTGGACTTGCCCACATTGGGCAGCCCCACGATCCCCATCTTGAAACCCATCTGCGGCCCCCTTTTTGTGCGTTGCGCCGCTCATAAAGCGGCAAGTGGCGCGGGGCAAGGGTGCAGACCGTATCGAGGCCAAAGCGTATCGAGGCCAAACCGCATATAGGCCAAACTGCATATAGGCCAAACTGCATATAGGATTGAGTTTGCCGCGCATTTACGGCACATCGGGGCGATTGCAGGGAAGGACAGCCACCGATGACTCGTATTGACGCCAAATTCGCCGCCCTCAGGTCTGAGGGAAAGAAGGCTTTCGTCGCCTATGTCATGGCCGGTGATCCCGATTACGCCACCTCGCTGGCGCTGATCAAAGGCCTGCCCGGCGCGGGTGTGGACATCATCGAAATGGGCCTGCCCTTCACCGATCCGATGGCCGATGGCGAAACGATCCAGCTGGCCGGACAGCGCGCGCTTGAGGCGGGGCAAACCCTGCAAAAGACACTGGATATGGCGGCAGAGTTCCGCAAATCCGATACCACAACCCCGATCGTGCTGATGGGCTATTACAACCCGATCTTCAATCGCGGGGTTGAGACATTTCTGGCCGATGCCAAAGCCGCAGGCATTGACGGGCTGATCATCGTGGACCTGCCGCCCGAAGAGGATGACGAATTGTGCATCCCCGCGCAAAAGGCAGGGCTGAATTTCATCCGGCTGGCCACCCCGACAACGGATGATAAACGCCTGCCCAAAGTGCTGCAAAACACCAGCGGCTTTGTCTATTATGTCTCGATCACCGGCATCACCGGATCAGCCGAGGCCAGCGCCGATGATGTCGCCCCCGAAGTGGCGCGGATCAAGGCGCAGACCGATCTGCCGCTGATCGTGGGATTCGGCATCAAAACACCCCAAGCCGCGCAAAGCATCGCTGCGGTGGCGGATGGCTGCGTGGTCGGAAGTGCCATCGTGGCGGAACTGGCCAAGGGGCGGCCCGTGGCCGAGGTGCTGGATTTCGTGCGCTCGCTGGCCGATGGTGCGCACCGCGCCTGACCTTGGTTAGCCGTCGCGGCGCGTATCCAGCCAGATCAGCAACCGCGTCATGTGCGGCCATTTCAGGATATTCCTGCACAGCAAGGGTTTTCCAAGGGACATGGCATAAGGCAGTCTTCTTTTAG
>JBLRWJ010000224.1:0-2355 GCA_047921315.1 Rhodobacterales bacterium
GCAGGCTCCTGCGGGATCGAACCGGGCCGCGTGGTGCATTACAAACCACTGGTGGATGGCGCGATTGCCGAAGCGGCGCATAAGCCCGAATTCTGCGTGATCTTCCAGCGCGAACAGGAAGTCGCGCAACTGATCCCCGGCCGCGACGTGGATTGGCACGCATTCCAATACGGGGTGGAACCGGCCGCATGCGTGCCAGTATCCGGCGATCATCCGGCCTATGTGCTCTATACCTCCGGCACCACGGGCCAGCCCAAAGGCGTGATCCGGCCAACAGCGGGCCATCTGGTCGCGCTCAACTGGACGATGAAGAATATCTACAACGTCGATCCCGGCGATGTGTTCTGGGCAGCCTCCGATGTGGGCTGGGTCGTGGGACACAGCTATATCTGCTACGCACCGCTGATCCACGGCAACACGACCGTGGTGTTCGAGGGCAAGCCGGTGGGCACGCCGGATGCGGGCACCTTCTGGCGCGTCATCTCGGAACATAACGTGCGCTCTTTCTTCACCGCGCCCACCGCCTTCCGCGCCATCAAGCGCGAGGACCCCAAGGGCGAATTCCGCGCCAAATATGATCTGACCTGCCTGCGCGCACTCTATCTGGCGGGCGAAAGGGCGGACCCTGATACGATCATCTGGGCGCAGGATCTGCTCAAGGTGCCGGTGATCGACCATTGGTGGCAGACCGAAACCGGCTGGCCGATCGCGGCCAACCCGATGGGCCTTGATCCGCTGCCGGTGAAAATCGGCTCGCCTTCCGTTGCCATGCCGGGCTGGGATGTGCAGATTCTGGATGAGGCAGGCCACCCGATGCCCGCAGGCGAATTGGGCGCGATCGCGGTCAAGCTGCCGCTGCCGCCGGGCACCCTGCCCACGCTGTGGAATGCCGAAGACCGCTACCGCAAATCATACCTGTCGCATTTCCCCGGCTACTATGAGACGGGCGATGCCGGCATGATTGACGCGGACGGCTATCTCTACATCATGGCGCGCACTGATGACGTGATCAACGTGGCGGGCCACCGGCTGTCAACGGGTGCGATGGAGGAAATCCTTGCAGGCCACCCCGATGTGGCCGAATGCGCCGTGATCGGCGTGACGGATGCGTTGAAAGGCCAGTTGCCGATGGGCTTTTTATGCCTGACCAAGGGCGTGGAGCGGCCGCATGCCGATATCGTCAAGGAATGCGTCGCCCGCGTGCGCGACCAGATCGGCCCTGTGGCCGCCTTCAAGCTGGCGCTGGTGGTGGACCGCCTGCCCAAGACCCGCTCGGGCAAGATCCTGCGCGCCACGATGGTCAAGCTGGCCGATGGCGAGGCGTTCAAAATGCCCGCCACCATCGACGATCCCGCCATTCTGGATGAAATCCGCAGCGCCCTGCAAACCCTTGGCTATGCAAAATAAAAATCAAAGCCCCCGGATTTGCCTGTCCGGGGGCTGCTTCTTCTTGCTTTAAATATCCAAATCCGCCGCCGCCTCATGCGCCGCCCGTTGACGTGGTCACTGGCCCGCACCATATCATGGCAATGAAAAACACCCCCAAACTGGTGGCAGCCCTTTGCCCTGTCCTCATCCTTGCCCTGTTCTCTGCCCAGCCCGCAGGCGCGCAAATGCCTGACGGGATCCGCCTGATCCCTGACGCAGGCTGGACCTATGTATCTGATCAGGTCATGGGGGGCCAATCGACGGGTGGTGCACGCATCGAAACAGTGGATGGCCAGCCCGTGCTGCGCCTGACAGGCGATGTCAGCACCGCCAATCGCGGCGGCTTTTTGCAAACGCGCATCACGCTGGACAACCCGCCCCCTGACGGCGTGCAGGGCGTTACCCTCAAGGTGCGCGGCAATGGTGAGGGGTATTTCGTGCATCTGCGCACCACCGGCACCGTGCTGCCATGGCAATATTACCAAGCGTCGTTTCCATCCACCCCCGACTGGGCCGAGTTGCGCATCCCCTTCTCGGCCTTTGAACCCTCTGGAAACCTGCTGCGTGGCACCATCCGGCCTGAAACCATCCGCAGCCTTGGCGTCGTCGCCTACGGGCGCGACCATCGCGCCGATGTCTCTGTCATGTGGGCCGGGTTTTACTGAGTCCAGACCATACTGACAGCGTCCCGTTATGTGACCTGTCCCGCAACGCAGAACAAGCCGCGCGGTCGCCGACACGCGGGGTGGCTGCAAAGGTCTGAATGGGGCAATTTATCGTGCAGCTTATTCGAACATAGGCTGATGCCACACCATCAACCAATCGCCGCCCCGGGGGGCGGGCCGGCGATCGCGCGGCGGCGCTATGCGCCTTGATTCCGCGCGGGGCCAAGCTGGCGGCCCTTTGCTAAGCCAGGTCGCGCTTTAG
>JBLRWJ010000225.1:0-2332 GCA_047921315.1 Rhodobacterales bacterium
AGCAAGATGCGCCCAAGCGGCAGAAATGCGCGGCGGGGATGACCGAAGGCGCGCAGATATGCGCGGTTTTATGACTATTCTCGGTAGTTTTTGACCGGTATTCGCCGTCTGCCCAACTGCGCCCTTGTGAGGCGGGCAATATGGACTACATTATAAGGTAGCGCATCAGAGAGGTTGTCATGCCGAAACTCATTCGCCTGTATATTACCCAAGCCGCAATCGGGTTTGGTATCGCCGGCGTATTCGTCGCGATGCTGCTGTGGTTCAATATCGCCAATCTTTGGCATCTGGTCACCCATTCCGATGTCGGGATCTTGGCGGTGGTTGTGCTATGGGTGTTGAACGGCATCGTGTTTGGCGGGGTGCAGTTTGCCATCGTCATCATGCGGATGAAAGATGATGATGACGATGATGAACCGCGTGGCGGGCACCGCCCCCCGATTCGCATTGATACGTCGCAGATGATCCCTGTCCGGGTTGCGGCAAAACCCGGCCGCGGGCAGCGGCGTTAGATCCGGCATCCGTTCCAACAGAACCATAACATCACAGCGACAGGCCCTGCGGGGCCTTTTTGCTTGGTCACTGCGCTGTTCAAGCCGCTGGCCTATGTGATCTGCGGCAGTTCTCTGGCATGATCGGCCCCGAGTTATCTGGGCAAAAGTGGCGGGCCCGCAGCGGCCGTGTGGTTGACGCATTCCCGAGAGCCTGTGTGTACAGGTGGGCGTCAGGTAACCAAACCAGGGTCTGATCAGAGCCAACTCCCTCGGAAGTGTTTAAGGCCACTGGAATGTAACCGTTCACGCGAAGAGCAGCACCCGCCACGCCAACAATTAGGCGCTTGCAGGGGCTTCGACAAGGGGTTGCGCGCGTTCTTGGTATGTTCATATCATGGCGCATGACGGATCAGGGTCAGACATCACAGCAGCAAGGGCGGCTTTTGGCGCGTGGCGTGGCGCGGCATTTACTGGGGCATGACGTTGTCACATTGGAAGAATTCGTGCCAGCACGCGGCCTGCGGGTTGATCTGATCGGGTTGGCCCCGAATGGCGAGATCTGGGTTGTCGAATGTAAATCCTGCCGCGCCGATTTCGCGCAAGACAGCAAATGGCAGGGCTATCTGGCGTGGTGTGATCGCTTTTTCTGGGCGGTCGATGCCGATTTTCCCATTGATCTGTTGCCGGATGACAATGGGCTGATCCTGACAGACCCTTATGATGCAGAGATTATCCGCATGGCCCCGCAAACCCCGCTGGCCCCGGCGCGGCGGCGCAAACTGACGCAGATGTTCGCCCGCCATGCCGCGCAACGGCTGTTGATGCTGCGCGACCCAGAGGCGCGCCGCAATCTTTGATCAGCGCTTGACCAGCCGCGCTGCTGCTGCGGCGGCGCGAATTTCCTCGGCGATTTCCTCGGCCTCTTCAGGGTCGAAATCCATAGGCACCTCAATGCCTTGCGATTCCACGAAAATCCGCACCATCCCCAAATCGGTTGGCCCGATCTGCAGGTTCGCCTCAAGGTCGCGTTCGCTGTTGATGCCCATGATATGCTCTCCGGTGACTGGGACAGGGTGCTAGCGGTTTCCCCCTTGCTTGGCAAGCGGGGGCAGGGTCAAATCACGCGATGACCGATGCTGTCTTGCGCCCGTTCGATCCTGCAGATGCGCCATGGCTGGTGGAACGCCACGCCACGCTTTACGCGCAGGACGAAGGGTTTGATCACAGCCGCTGGCGCGTTGCACGGGGTTTGCGCGGGCGGCGGGCTATGCGCAGATGCAGCTTTGGACCCATGAAAGCCACCGCGCCGCCTGCGCGCTTTATGCGGCAACGGGGTGGCAGTTGAGCATGTCAAAACAGGTCACCTCTTTTGGATGCGATCTTGTGAAACAAAGCTGGAAATTTGATCTCTGACGCTCTTGCAATCATCGGGGCTTGACGTTAAATCAACCTCAGTGCCGCCTTAGCTCAGTTGGTTAGAGCGCTTGATTGTGGATCAAGAGGTCCCCCGTTCAAGCCGGGGAGGTGGTACCATCCTACCCTAACTCACTCAAGCTGAATGGAAATTTCCTGCCGCAAAGCGCCATCGCTACGGTTGTAAATCAAGATTCGGTCATCGGTGGTGACCACGCCATACCAGCCGGGCGTGACAGTAAAGGCCTGTGCGCGGGTGCCACCCGGCAGGGTGATCGCATCCGGCAGCGGCGTGGTGGCGCCGGGGAAACGGATGACAAGCAGGGCAATCAGCACTACAAGCCCGGCAATCATCGTGCCGGTCAGAACCGTGACCAACAGGCGCAGAAACCGCAGATTGCCCGGTTCAGGCGTGGATGTGCCCG
>JBLRWJ010000226.1:0-2330 GCA_047921315.1 Rhodobacterales bacterium
GGATTTTTGCGCTGCTGCGCACTGACCCCAAGGTCAAGCCGCAAATGGGCATTTCCTTTCTGCTGATCGATCTCAAATCGCCGGGGGTTTCGGTGCGCCCGATCTGCTTGATCGCAGGGGCGCATCACCTCAGTCAGGTGTTCTTTGATAATGTCCGCGTCCCTGTTGAAAACCGGATCGGTGACGAGAATGCAGGCTGGACCGATGCCAAGTTCTTGCTGGGGCATGAATGCGTGCTGTCCGCTGAAATCGGTAAGGCCAAGCGGATGCTGGACAGGCTGCGCGCTGTCGCTGAGGCGCAGGGTCTGGCGGCTGAACCTGCTGGAAACGGATCTGTCGGCGCTGGAATGGACAACGCTGCGGATGCTGGATGCGGTGATGGATGGATCGGCACCGGGGTTCGAGGCATCGGTTCTGACACTCAGAGGGTCCACCATCGTGCAGGCCATCGCCCAATATACGGTGGATGTGCTGGGGGCGGGCGCTTTGCCCTTTGACCCCGCATTCTGGCACGAGATCGCTGATCTGGGCTGGCTGGCCGCGGGCGTGAGCGAAGCCGCAGGCGGTTTTGGTGGCCCGCGTGAGGTGGCTGTGGTGATGCAGGGCGTGGGCGCAACCGCGCTGGCCGATCAGATCATGCCGGTCTATCTGGCCTTGGCCATGCTGGAGGGCGCGGGCGCGCCGGATGATCTGCTGGCCGGGGTGATTGCAGGGATGATTGCCGGGCAGGACATCGCCTGTGCCATGTAGCGGCCATAAGTGCTGAATGCGTCGGTCTGGCGGCGCGCCTTTTTAACAATACGCTGGCGTATGCAAAGCAGCGCGCACAGTTCGGCCAGCCCATTGGCCGTTTTCAGGCGCTGCAGCACCGGCTGGCGGAAATGTTCATTGCCCTTGAGGAGATGCGTTCGCTTGCTTTGGCCGCCATGCGTGCCGCCGAGGATGAAACGCCGCCCGCGCGCGCCCTGTCACAGGCCGTGACAGGCAGCATCGATCGCGCGCTGCATATCGCAAAAGAGGCGATCCAGCTTCATGGCGGGGTTGGCATGACCGACGATCTTCCGCTGGGGGCCGGGTTGCGGCGGGTCAAGGTGCTGCAATTGATGCCGGATGGCGGCGAGGCGCATCGCCGCGCCTTGCTGGCCGCACAAGGCTGAATGTTCTTTGGGAGGAGACACAGATCGACTGGTTCGACAAATACGAGACGATGACCTTCAGGCGCGATGGGCGGGTGCTGACCGTGACCCTGAACCTGCCCGATACGCTGAATACACTGAATACGGTGAATGCAAAACTGCACGCAGAGCTTGCGCAGGTTTCACCGATCTCAATGACGATCCCCGCGTCCGAGGCTGCGCGCATGGGCCTGATCAACCGCGCTGTGCCTGCAGACCAGTTGGATGAAGATGTCTACGCGCTGGCGCACCGCTTGGCATCAGCCGCGCGCAATGCGATCCGCTGGACCAAGGTCACCACCAATATCGCGCTCAAGCAGCTTGCCCATTCCATCATGGATACGGGCGCCGCCTACGAGTCCATGTCCAACGTATCGCAAGATCATCGCGAAGCGGTCGCCGCATTCCGCGAGAAACGCAAACCCGTCTTCACGGGCGGATAGGGGCAGCGGGGAGGGTTGAACCATCATTTTTTCGGAGGAGAATGATATGACGAACGGAATGAGTAGACGCCGCCTGATCAAAGGGGTGGCCGCGGCCGGATTGGCCATGCCTTTTGTCAACCTGCGCGGCCCGTGAACTGATCGGGGCCGGTACCAGTTTGCAACTGGGCACAATCTCCAGCGCCGTGGCGCAGGCGATGCGTCTGGATGTTGAGGGGATCTATACCTCGGTCTATGGCGGCGATGCGGTGACGCTCTATCAGCATGCCAATCCCTTTGGCCTTTTTGACAAGATCGACATCTTGCTCGACTCGGCCAATGAATTCCTTGTGGCCACCGCCATGAAAGACCAGACCCCCGCCCATTGGAGCGGCTTTCACTGATATTACGAGGCCAACAAGGGCAACCCGCTGTCGGATGATCTGTTCGACAAATATGTGGCAAAGACCGGGGACAACTATCCCATGGGCTGGGCCGCTGAAGCGCATGCAGCGATCATGGCCTGTAAAGGTGCGATCGAACTGGCGGGCAATACCGAAACGGCTGATGTCATTGCCGCGCTCAAAGGGCTGCGCTTTGACAGCGCCACGGGCATGCGCCACATCCGCGCCGAGGATAATCAGGCGATCAAGAATGCCGAACTGGCCTTTATCGAACCCTCATCTTCTGCCCCGGACGGGTTTGAAGTGACCGATTCCGTATCACTTGAGGG
>JBLRWJ010000227.1:0-2262 GCA_047921315.1 Rhodobacterales bacterium
CAGGAATTCGGCGTGCCGCTGGATCTGGCGGGGCAGGTGCAGCAGACCTTTGTCAAAGGGCGCGCCGCCTATGGCGGGCAGGCGCAATCGACGCAGATCGTGAAGCTGCTGGAGGATGTGCTGGAGACCGACCTGCGGGCGGAGGGATTTCCGGCGCGGTTGGAATGAGTATTTGAAGAACAATGAAAGGCAGGGCGCCGCCCCGGAACAGGGGGCGGCGCTTGGGTTTTGGAAGGGTCAGCCGCGCAGCGCGCCGCCTGTGGCTTTGGTCACCTTGTCGATGATACGGGCACCGACGGCTTCGATCTCGGCCTCTTTCAGGGTTTTCTCGGTCGGTTGCAGGCGCACAGCGATAGCGACAGATTTCTTGCCCGCGCCCATCTGCGCCTCGGCCTTGGGGCCGGTGAATTCATCGAAAACACGGACCTGATCGATCAGGGCCTTATCCGCACCAAGGGCTGCGTTGACGATTGTCAGCGCCTCGACCGTGCTGTCCACCACGAAGGCGAAATCACGTTCCACCGCTTGCAGGTCGCGCATCAGCAAAGCGGGGCGCGTGGCGTTTGTCTTGCGCGGGGCGGGGACTTCGGCGGGCCAGATCGTGAAGGCCATGGCGGGGCCTTTGACATCCATGGCAGCCAGCACTTTCGGGTGCACCTCTCCGAACACGGCCAGCGCTTTTTTCGGGCCAAGGCAGATCACACCGTGCCGCCCCGGATGCCACCACGTGGCCCCGTTGCGCAGGATCTGCACACGTTCCGGTGCGCCAAGGGCGGCGAGAACCGCCTCGGCATCGGATTTGGCATCGAAAAGATCGACGGGGCGTGATGCGCCATGCGGATCACGCGGGCCGGTGCGACCGACCAGAAGCCCTGCGACCTGCACCACCTGTTCGCCCGGCTCGCCGCCGGTGAAGGCGTGGCCCAGCTCGAACAGCGCCAGATCGGCAAAGCCGCGTGCCTGATTGCGCGCGGCGGCCTGCAACAGGCCTGCAAGCAGATCGGGGCGCATATGCGACATATCCGAACTGATCGGGTTGGCCAGCATCGTCGCATCCGTGCCGCCACCGAACAGGGTGGCCGCGGCCTGATCGATAAAGCTGTAGCTGACACATTCGTTATAGCCCAAACCGGCCATGGTGCGCCGCGCGATCTGTTCGCGGCGCTGTGATAGCGACAGGATCGGCTTGGGCACGCCTGCATCCGTGCGCGGCAGGGGGCGGCCTACCAGCTTGGTCAGGGAGGCGATGCGGGCGACTTCCTCGACCAGATCAGCCTCTCCCTGCACATCGGGGCGCCAGCTTGGCACCTGTGCCATATTCCCTTCCAGCTTGAAGCCCAGCTTGGTCAGTGTCTGGCGCTGTTCGCTTTCGGCGATGTCCATGCCCACCAGCGATTGCACGCGGGCGGGGTCAAGCCGGTAGGCGCGGCTGACATCGGGCACCTGGCCTGCCACCACGACATGGGACGCCTCGCCGCCGCATAGATCAAGGATCATCTGCGTGGCCAGATCGACCGCTTCCATATTGAAGGCGGGATCTATGCCGCGTTCATTGCGGTAGCGCGCATCCGAGTTGATTTTCAGCGCACGCCCCGTCATCGCGATCTGCACCCTGTCCCAGACAGCGGCCTCCAGAAACACATTGACCGTGTCATGGGTGCAGCCGGTTGCCAGCCCGCCCATGATACCCGCGATGGATTCGATCCCCGCATCGTCGGAGATCACCACCTGCCCAGCGCTGAAGGTGTAGTCCTTCTCGTCCAGCCCGGTCATCACCTCGCCACCCTTTGCGCGGTGGATGCGCAGATTGCCCTGCACCTTGTCAGCGTCAAACACATGCAGCGGGCGGTTGCGGTCAAAGGTGAAGAAGTTGGTGATATCGACCAGCGCCGAAATAGGCCGCAGCCCGATGGCGCGCAGGCGGGTTTGCAGCCAATCAGGGCTGGGGCCGTTTTTGACGCCACGGATCAGGCGACCTGCGAAAACCTCGCATCCGTTCTCTTGCGTATCCGCGTCGATGCTGACGGCAATGGGGCAGGGGAAGCTGCCTTTTATTTCAACCTCTTGAGCGGGCTTGAGCGTGCCCAGACCGCGTGCTGCCAGGTCGCGGGCGATGCCGCGCACACCCAGCGCATCGGGGCGGTTGGGGGTGATGGCAATCTCGATCACCGGATCGACCTTTGCCGGATCATTTTTGGCCAGCCAGTCGGTGAACCGCTCGCCCACCTCGCCCGAGGGCAGTTCGATGATGCCGTCATGTTC
>JBLRWJ010000228.1:0-2256 GCA_047921315.1 Rhodobacterales bacterium
GTGACGGGTGCGCGGTCCATGATTTTGGCCACTTCGCCCATGTCGAAATCCGACACGGTCTTGCGCACGGCCCGTAATTTGTCCTGTACGCCCACATCGATGACGAAGGTGCGCGGCGGCACCAAATGGCCCGAGGCGATCAACTCGCCCAAGCGCACCTGGTCGGCGACATTGTCGAAGACCGCGCGCAGGCCCTTCTTGTCGCCACGGTTGGGTGTGGCCGTGACCCCGAAGATGCGCGCATCCGGATTGGCATCACGCACATGGTCGATGATGCGACGGTAGCTGTCAGCCACCGCATGATGCGCCTCGTCGATGACCAGAAGGTCCAGCTTCGGCATGGCGGCCAGGTTGCGCGCGCGGGAGAGCGTCGGCACCATGGCAAAGGTGACCTGCCCGCCCCAAGACTTGGCGGTCGCATCCAGCACTGATGTTGTGATGGCCGGATTGACCCGGGCGAATTTTTCGCGGTTCTGCGCGGTCAACTCGTCACGATGGGCCAGCACGCAGGCTTTGGCGGCGCTGCCGCCAATCCGCTGCCCGACGACCGCAGAAAGTGCGAGGGTTTTACCGAATCCTGTGCTGGCCACGCTCAATGTGTTGTTTCGGGTGCCGAGCGCAGCAAGGCTGCGCTCGACGAAGAGTTTCTGGCGGGGACGCAATCGCATGGCCGGTCCCCTCACTCAGCCCAGCTGGGCCGACCGGGAAATCCGGGGCTGGCAGGTGGCTGCGCCGGAGCTTCGGCCGTATGCTGATGAGGATGAGGCGCAGAGCTGGCATAGCCGTGTCCAGTCGGCGCTGCCTGCGGCGCCGAGGGCGGAGCATAATGTGGCACGGAGGGTGCGCCTGACATGGCAGGCGCACCGAGGCCCATCACCGATGCGTAATCCCGATGATCGGGCGTCACGGCGCTGCGGATCTCGTTTTTCTCGTCACCATTTGTATCCGTGCCGACATCAATCCGTGCGACGAATTCCAGCCCATCAAGATCAGCAAAACCGTTGATCCGCCGCCGGGACTGCGCCTCGGGTGATTTGTCCTTGTCGGACAGACCACGTGCGGAGTTCAGGATGCCGCGGACAAGGCTGCGCCCCATATTGGCCCAGTTTGGGCCGTTCGGGCTGTAGAGCCCGATCATCGACCAGATCTTGCGCTTGGCATAGGGCCCCTCAAGCACCGTGTATTCGGCATCAAGAAACACCGCGCCCGTGCCGCCACGCTTGGCATAGCCGCCGGTCCAGCCTTGGGCCGGATCATCAAACCCGCCCGGGCGCAGTGTCAGGCGCACCTTTGCCAGCGTGCCCTTGGGGATGATGTTGCTGTTGGATTGCGCATCGTTGAAATCGTTCCAGAGAGACATGGATCAGATCCTTTCAATTGGGGGAAATGGTGGGGGTGTCAGCCGCCGCAGAGGACGGCGCGGGAAGTGCGGGGGGCTGGTAGGTCAGCCGGCGTTCTGCGGGCACAACGGGGCCACGGATCTTCTCCATGAGCTTACCCAGATGCGGCGCCTCAATCAGATCCAGCCGGCCCGAGCGGTCCTTGGCCGGGAAATCCCAGGGGTTCAGGGTCTGGCACACGAAGCCGCGCTGCGCTTGGCCATCCTCGCCCGTGATCTCGGCCATGGTGATGACCTGATCGACGATGCCCGGCAGTTCCAACCCGGTCTTGGACCCGTCGATCTGGGGCTGAAACACCTTGCGATTGAAGTCATCGAGCTTCTCGTCAAGGATGCCAACGAACCAGACATTCTTGGCACGCGTGTGCTGCAGATGGGTCAGCCAGGCGATCATTTCGCGGCCATGCAAACCGTACGCACCGCGTATATCGGGTTTGCCAGTCTTTTCTGAATGCGCCTCGGGTTGGCCTTTGCACCACTGGAAACAGAGCCTTCCTGCCACCGTGATCGAGTCGATGAAGATCGTGTCGTATTTGGCCAGAACCGCCGGATCACCGAACTTCTTGCAGACGGCTGCATAATGCGCAGGGCTATAAGCCTGCTCGTCGCGCAGTGCCGGGTTCGGCCCGCCGATGAAGACGGCGAAATCCCGACATTCGGTCCAGGTGCGCGGCCGGATGGCGTCGATGGCCAGCCCTTCGATGGCGAGATCACCCGCCTCAAGATCGAAGAACAGCGTGGTTGAGGCCTTCAGCGTCCAGAGTAGGCTGGTTTTGCCGATACCGGAGCGGCCGAAGATGACGCCCTTGATGCCGCGCGGCTCTGCCAGGCGCTGATCGGCAGTGATGATGGGGAGC
>JBLRWJ010000229.1:0-2241 GCA_047921315.1 Rhodobacterales bacterium
TATAACCTGAAAAAGCTGGTTGATATGGGCTATATGCATCATCAGCGCTGCGAGATTGACCGAAGATCTGTCCGCGTCAAGCTGACCCCGCGTGGGCGTGAAATCCGCGATGTGGTCGCACAGCTATTCGCCCGCCATGCCGAAGGCTTGGTCAGCAAGGGCGTGCTGGGACCAGATGGTATCGAAGAGATTGCAGCCGCGCTGCGCCGGGTAGAGCGGTATTGGGCTGATCAGATCAGATATATCTACTGAATCGTCTGGCGGCACGCGGTCATGCCTCCGGCGGGGATATTTAGGGCAAGAAGAAGCCAGGCAACTGCAAAGAGCCAGCGCCGTGCTCCGGGACCGAGCGGTGGCGGGTCTTTGTGGTTTTGCTGCGTGCGGCGCGCTGTGGGTGTTGGCAATGCCGCCGCGGGGCTGGCAAAGCGGTGGCCGGTGGCGGCGGGTGCGTGCGATAGGCGGTTGCGGCGGGTGGTTGCGGTGGCTGGTTGCGAGAGGCGGTTGCGGTGGGTGGCAACGCCAATTCATAGTGATACAATGCACCCGATACTCACAAAAAGCGCCGGCGGGGGCAAGCGGTTCGGGTTATTGCAGGCTCTGGCCCACCTCTATTTGCAACTCGCGCAAGAGTTTGCGTGTCATCGCTTTTTCGAAATCTTCAAACCCTCGGGCAATTTCGACAAATGCGCCGGGGCCATTGACGACCTGTTGGCGAAAATAATCGGCCAAGCCGGTTTCTGCCCCTTCGGCCAGCCCGTGATCTGTGCCTTCCTCTGTGACCTCGATGGCCAGCGCATTCACGGTGATTTGCGAAAAATCCAACGCGGCATAGGCGACAGCAGGTCCGAAACCGTCATTGTTGACACCATCGCCAGACAGGTCGAGCGTGCGCGCATCGCAGGAGGGGCCGAAGGCGAAAAGGTCATGGGCATATTCCAAGGCGTTTCCGATGGCCGTCGCAAAATCGGCATAGCTGCGAATGCTCTGCGCGATCTGGTCCGTGGCGGCGGCAAGAGTATTGACATCCGTCAGCATGACCCAGTCCAGCACCATATCTTGTTGGATACGCCCGCTCCATTCGAACATGGCCAAGGCGACGGGGCGGTCAGGCTGGCTGAGGATCGCATCCACCACCTCGGGGGCGCGCAAAGCAGCGGCCAAGCCGTTGCGCTGCAGAGCGTCTTCCCCGGGGTCGACGGAAGAGGAAATATCCATCCCCAGAATGAGGGCCAGACGGCAGGGTTGTTGCGCCGCGGCGGCAACTGTGCCGCCCGCAAAGAGGATCGTGGCCCATAGCAGCGCGGAAGTGGTGCGGCCGGCCTTGATGGCTGACGTTACCAATGTCCGGTGTTGGGCATGCTTAACCAAGGTTCTGCCGGGGTCAGCGCCTCGCCTTTTTGGAGCAATTCGATGGAAATATTGTCAGGGCTGCGTACAAAGGCCATGCGCCCATCGCGCGGCGGGCGGTTGATGGTGACGCCATTCTCCATCAAATGCTGGCACATGGCGTGGATATCATCCACCTCATAGGCGAGATGGCCGAAATGGCGGCTGTCAGAGGGGAGCCCCTCATCCCCATCCCAGTTATAGGTCAGTTCGACAGGGCATTCTTCCTGTCCGGGGGGGGCCATGAACACAAGGCTGAAGCGGCCAGCCTCGCTGTCATATTGGCGGGTTTTGACCAGACCCAGAAGTTCAAGAAAAGCCTGTGTTTTTTCAAGGTCTTTCACGCGCACCATAGTGTGCAGATAGCGGATGGTCATGCCGGTCTCCTCGGGGTGTGTTTGGGGGAAGGATATACCGATTTGTCGTGATGTCGAGGTGGCAGGCGGATCAGAAAGCTGAACTGATGCCAAGTTGCAGGCCAAAGCGATCCACCTCGAACAGGCCGATACTGGAGGAGATGCGGCTGGCCTCGAGCGTCAGGGTCGGCATGAAGCCGTAATATTCGGCCTGTGCAAAGTTCAGCGTGACAAACAGGGCGGCTTCGTTGTCGCGGCGTCCATCGGGCGAGAAAAAGCTGAAGCTGGCGTAATCTCTGGCCCTGAGACGCAGCCCGATTTCAGGATCAGCGCCCAGGATCGTCCAGGTTGGCTCTGCGATCAGTTCAAGCCGGGCTTCACGGAAATCAGCCGTTTCTCGGTCAGATGTGCTGTTTGTCATGGCAAAGCTGCCCGACCAGAGCGTGCCAGAGGCGTGGCGATGCTGCAGGTTCGCGCCAAGATGCAGCGCATCGGCATG
>JBLRWJ010000230.1:0-2198 GCA_047921315.1 Rhodobacterales bacterium
ATCAGCGCGAAACAGGCCGAGGCGGGCAATATCGTGGCTCGGGTCGAGCGGTTGGCCGCCCACGCCCGCCCGCATGGCGTGGCGCTGGCAGGGCATGACGACGAAGGTGCCGAGCGTGTGACCTTCATGGCGCAGGTCGGGGCGACGATCAGCGAGTTTCCGCTTGATCTGGACACGGCGCGCGCGGGCCGCGCTGCGGGTCTGGTCACACTGTTCGGTGCGCCCAATGTGCTGCGCGGGCGCAGCCAGTCCGGTGCGCTGTCGGCGCGCGATGCGATTGCGGCGGGGGTGGCGGGGGCGTTGTGTTCGGACTACGCTCCGCAGGCGATGCTGCCCGCGCTTGGTGTGCTGACCGGGGAGATGGGCCTAGGCTGGAGCCAGGCGATTGACCTGTTGTCCGGCGCGCCCGCCCGTGCAACGGGACTAACGGATCGGGGCGAGATCGCACAGGGCAAACGCGCCGATCTGATCCGGGTGCGCGATGCAGGGGGGGCGCTGTCTGTTGCGGCGACTTGGGTTGGGGGCGCGCAGGTTTACGGGTTCGGGGCACCATGACGGGACGGATATTCCTGATCGTCGGGCCATCCGGTGCGGGCAAGGATACGGTGATTGCGGGCACCATGGCGCGGCTGACCCCAGAGGATCACGTCATCCTCGCCCGCCGGATCATCACCCGCCCCCTGCATCCCGGCGGTGCCGAAAACCATGTTCCCGTGACACCCGCCGCCTTTGCGCGGCTGCGCGCGGCAGGGGCGTTCGCGCTGGATTGGGACAGCCACGGGCTGCGCTATGGCCTTGGGGTCGAATTGCGGGCGTGGCTCGCGGCGGGCATGACGGTGATCGCCAACGGATCGCGCGCAGCTTTGCCACAGGCGCGCGCGGTGTTTGGTGCGGCGTTGATCGCCACAGAAATCACCGCGCGCCCTGAAACCCTGGCGGTACGGCTGGCAGCACGCGGTCGCGAAAGTGCCGGGGACATCGCGGCGCGCCTGTCTCGCACCGATGCCCTGCTACCTGCGCCGATCGATCTGAGCATCCCAAACGATGACGCCCCCGATGTGGCCTCTGGCCTGCTGCTGGCCGCGATCCGGCAAGGGGCCATGACATGCGCCTGACGTTTTTGGGTACAGGCGGGGTTTGGGCCGCGCCCGTTCACGGCTGCCCATGTCCCGCTTGCGAGGTAGCCCGCGCTGACCCCTCGCGCGCCCGCGCCCCTGCCTCGGCCCTGCTGGAGGTCGCGGGCCTGCGCCTGCTGATCGACGCGGGCCGCACTGATCTGGCAGACCGGTTCCCGCCCGGCAGCCTTGACGGTGTGTTGCTGACGCATTTCCACGCCGACCATTGCCTTGGCCTGACCCTGATGCGCTGGAGCCTGGCCGAACCATTGCCTGTCTGGTGCCCCCATGATCCGCGCGGCTATGACGACCTGACCAAACACCCCGGACGGCTGCGTTTCCAGACCTGTGCGGCGGGAGAGGCATTCTGCATCGGGCCGGTCATGGTGACGCCGGTCACGCTGATCCATTCGCGCCCGACGCTGGGCTGGGTGATCGACCACGGGGCGGAGCGGATCGCCTACCTGTCCGACACCCGCGGCCTGCCGGAGGAGACCTTTGCGGTCCTCGATACCGCCCCCCTCGACCTGGTTGTGCTCGACTGTGCCTATCCGCCCGGCAGCCCCAGCCCACGGGGCCACAACGATTTTGATGAGGCCAATGCGATCCTCGCGCGGCTTGCCCCGAAACAGGCACGGCTGACGCATTTTAATCACGATCTCGATCAGTATCTGGCCGCCTCGGGGATCGCGTGCGGGACGGCGCGGGATCATGAGGTCGTGGAGGTTGGCGAGCAGGATCTGTGGCATGGCACCAGATGCTCGACCTGAGAGCCAAATCCGCTGCCGTCTGCACGAACCACTGCAGTTTGCGCCGCAGGCCGCGTCAGGTGAGGGCCGTATTGCCCCTTTGAGGCTGCCCGCGCCACCCCGGTCCTTTGGGGGTTTCCGGCGTCCGTTCCGTCCACCGTGCATGCATCACCCGACGGGCTTTTTCCGGGTCTTGTCGAAGGGACGGTCCCGAAGACAGGACACACAGGAGCGCATCACGCAAAAGACCTCTGCATAACACGCGCCATCGCCGATATTCCCCGCCCGGCGGCACCGCCGGGCAGCGCCTGCCTGCCCCCCGGCAGGCGCTGCC
>JBLRWJ010000231.1:0-2134 GCA_047921315.1 Rhodobacterales bacterium
TGCATCTGCAGGCCATGGACCACATCGCCAAAGGGCATCAACTGGCTGATGTTGCGGCCATTATCGGCACTTTGGATGTCGTGTTCGGGGAGATTGACCGCTGATGTCTTTGTCGCGTGACACTTTGCGCCGGGCGGGGTTTGTCCTGCTGCCCGTGATGGCGTTGACGGCCTGTGCGGTGCCGCCCAGCGGCACCTCGGCGCAGGATATTGCCAATTACGAGGCGGCTGTGGCCAGCATCGGCTGCACCCTTGTGACCGAGCCTGATTACCTTGCCGTTGGCATCCAGACCGGGCTGAGCCGTGAGCAATTGCTGGAAATGACACAGTTCCAGCTTGCTGCGCGCCGCGCCGAAACCCTGCCTGAGGGCGGGATCAAACTTACCACCGGAGTCTGTGCCTGATGCTTCGCCGTCTTTATCATGACCAACCAGCCAGCTTTGCCTTCACCCCGGAAAACCGGGCATGGGCCGAGGGGCAGATGACCAAATATCCCGAAGGGCGTCAGGCCTCGGCGATCATCCCGCTGTTGTGGCGCGCCCAAGAGCAGGAAGGGTGGTTGACCCGCCCCGCGATCGAATATGTCGCTGATATGCTGGGTCTTGCCTATATGCGGGCGCTGGAAGTGGCCTCATTCTACTTTATGTTCCAGTTGCAACCCGTTGGTTCTGTGGCGCATTTGCAGATTTGCGGCACCACGACCTGCATGATCTGCGGGGCCGAGGATCTGGTGGCTGTGTGCCGCGAAAAGATCGCGGACAAGCCCCATGCCCTCAGCGCGGATGGCCGGTTCAGCTGGGAAGAGGTGGAATGTCTCGGCTCTTGCGCCAACGCGCCGATGGCGCAGATCGGCAAGGATTACTATGAGGATCTGACCGCCAAACGTCTGGCCGAGATTATTGACGAACTCGCCGCTGGCACGGTTCCGGTGCCGGGTCCGCAGAACGGGCGCTACGCGTCCGAACCGCTGGGCGGTTTGACCAGCCTCAAGGAGATGGACAGCGGCAAGACGCAGTATAACGCCAGCGTGCAACTGGCCGTGGATATCAACGACACGATCAAGCGGATCGACGGGACCGAGGTGCCGCTGACCATGCCATGGCTGGGTAAGCCCAAGGGCGCATCCGCCAAGGCGCCGGTCAAAAAAGGCACAGAGCCGGACGCCTCCGAATTTATCGCCAAACCGCCGGTCAAGGCCGCGGCAACGCCGACCCCTGCGCATGACGCTGCCCAAAAGCCCAAAACACTGACCGCGCCGCGCAAGGCCGGCGCGGATGATCTCAAGCAGATCAAAGGTGTCGGACCCAAGCTGGAAGCCTTGCTGAACAGAATGGGTTTTTTCCATTTTGACCAGATCGCCGCATGGACCGCCGCCGAGGTGGCCTGGGCTGATGACAACCTTGAAGGGTTCAAGGGGCGCGTATCACGCGATGACTGGGTCGCGCAGGCAACTGTGCTGGCCGAAGGGGGCAAGACTGAATTCTCCAACCGTGCTAAGAAAGGTGAGGTCTGAGCGAGGGCCAAACCGGATTAGCAACAAGGAGTTGGGAAGATGGGTGAACAGAACAAGACGATCAGCTGTCAGATAGCGTGCTGGGCCATGGGCGCCGGTGCGGGGCTTTTGGCCTTTATCATGCTGATGGTTCTGGGCGATTGGGGTTTCCTGCAGGCGGTATTTGGCGCCGGGGTCATTTTCATTGTCGTGGGCGCGCTTCTGGCTGTCATCCTGTGCCGCCCTTTGCCCGCTTTGGGCGAGGTGCAGGCGGGCATGTCCGAGATCGCGGAGCCGCCATCCCCCAAGGTGGATGCCGCACCTGTTGCCCAACCCGCCGCTGCTGATGTGGCGACGGCTGATGTCATGGACAGCAATACGCCGGATGCAGCGAGCGCCGGGGTAAAACCGGGCACTTTGCTGGATGGAGAAAAGGAACTGGCCACCCGCAAGGGCGAATGGAGCTACAAGCCCGAAGAACCCGCCGCCCAACCAAAGCCCGCAGCCGCGCCAGAGGTCAAGCCCGCAACGCCGCCTGCTGCGGCCTCTGACGGGGCAAAGCCGGACACGCTGCCCGCCGCGCGCGGGGGCAAGGCGGATGATCTGAAACAGATCAAAGGTGTGGGGCCGAAGCTGGAAAAAA
>JBLRWJ010000232.1:0-2125 GCA_047921315.1 Rhodobacterales bacterium
CGGGTTGTCAGGAACAGGTCATCCATCGCGCTGAAATTCCCGACAATCCTGTCTTGCGCGAACAGAGAGTTGACCGCCAGCAACCGTCCGATGTCCTCGCGTTTCCAGATGCCGGTCACAAGGGCCGCCAGCAACAGCATCAGCAGGGCGCGCAGGGTCCATTTCAGAATGAAACGCATAGGGCAGTCCTTTTGGTCAGTTTGGTTGATCCAAGGGCAACAAAGCCTTGGTGACCATGCAAGCACAACCTAGCGGAAGCGGTCGATCAGCCGTTCCAATGCGTTGCGCGTATCGGGGGCAGGTTGGGCGGTGGGTTGGGCAGGGGCCGGCTTGGGCGCGGATGGCGCAGGAGATGCCGCCTTGGTGCCTGCACCTTGCTCAGGCGCGGGTTTGGAAGGCCGCGCAGGGGCCACGCGCTGCGCGATCGCGTTGAGGAATTTCGGCCCCTCACCCGCCGCCAGCATCGGCGCGCCTTCCGCGATGCCGCGCATCATATCCTCCAGCCAGCCCTGATCGGCCTTGGCAAAATCGGACAACACATAGCCCGCAACGCGGTCTTTATGGCCGGGATGGCCGATACCAAGCCGGACGCGGGCGTAATCCTCGCCGATATGGCCGTGGATCGAGCGTAGCCCGTTATGCCCTGCATGTCCGCCGCCCTGTTTCAGGCGGCATTTGCCGGGGGCAAGGTCCAGCTCATCGTGAAACACGATCAGATCCGCAGGCTCCAGCTTGTAGAACCGCATCGCCTCGCCCACGGATTGGCCGGACAGGTTCATGAAGGTTTCAGGCTTGAGCAGGACGATTCGGATATTTCCCAGCCGCCCCTCGCTGATCTGGCCCTGAAACTTGGACCGCCACGGCGCAAAGCCATGGTCGCTTGCGATAGCGTCCAGCGCCATAAAGCCGATATTGTGCCGGTTACCCGCATATTTCGCGCCGGGATTTCCCAGCCCCACAAAGAGCTTCATGCCTGTCACCTTTCCATCCGCCTGCGCTGATTGCAGGATATTGACCTCTGCCGGGGTTTTCAATCTTATGCCCCCGCCATATCAGCCAGCCAAACCCGCCCGCCATATCAGCCAGCCTGAATGATCCCAATGACCGGAGGCAGAGATGTCCTATTTTGCAATGAACCGTTTCAAGGTCCGCCACGGCCATGAAGACGCCTTTGAGACCATGTGGCGCGAGCGTGAGAGCCGTTTGAACGATATGCCGGGCTTTGTCGAGTTCCGCTTGCTCAAGGGGCCGGATGGTGACGGGTTCCGCCTGTACACATCGCATGTGCAATGGGCAACACGCGCGGATTTTGAGGGCTGGACCAAATCGCAGGCCTTCCGCGACAGTCATCGCAGCGCAGGCAACAGCACCACCCGTGATGCGTTGATGGGGCCACCCGCCTTTGAGGGTTTCGAGACCGTGCTGCAGCAAAGCTGACGCACCGCAAAGCTGAGGCACCGCCCGCAAACGCAAAAGGCGCGACCCGCAAGGGCCGCGCCATTCACTGTCCCCGCTAAAGCG
This sequence comes from Rhodobacterales bacterium, assembly GCA_047921315.1. Classification (GTDB taxonomy): domain Bacteria; phylum Pseudomonadota; class Alphaproteobacteria; order Rhodobacterales; family Rhodobacteraceae; genus Seohaeicola. The sequence goes on from JBLRWJ010000232.1 coordinate 1,522, forward strand.
GTGCTGCGCGATCACTCTTCGGTGTCGTCGCCAGCGTTATCTTCGTCTTCATCCACACCGGCTGAACGCAGGCCAGAGGGGGCCGAGATATTGGCGATCACGAAATCACGGTCGATCGTGGCTTTGCTGCCCTTGGGCAGATCAACCGACGAAATGGTGATTGTGTCGCCGATGTTCAGGCCGCTCAGGTCAACCGTCACATGATCCGGAATTTCGCCTGCCAGCACGTTCAGTTCGACTTCTTGGCGCACAACGGTCAGCACGCCACCTTTTTTCAGGCCGGGGCATTTGTCATGGTTGATGAAATCAACATGAATGAACAGGTTGATCCGGCTGGTGCGGCGCAGGCGCATCAGGTCCAGATGGGTTGGCAGATCCTTGACCACGTCGCGCTGCACATTGCGGCAGATCACGCGCACATCGTCATGGCCCTCAAGCTTCAGGTTGAACAGCGTTGACAGGAAACGCCCCTGCTTGAGCCGCTTGAGAAGCGTGTTGAAAGGCATATTGATTGCAACAGGATCAGACCCGCCGCCGTAAACCACCCCAGGTACCATGCCGTCGCGACGTGCTTGACGAGCGGCGCCCTTGCCAGTCCCCGTCC
>JBLRWJ010000233.1:0-2081 GCA_047921315.1 Rhodobacterales bacterium
ATATAGCCAGCGGATTGGGGCGACAGTTTGGCGGGAATCGTGCGTTTTATCTTTTTTCATTAAAGTTGATATCTTCCATATAAGTATCTGAAAAATAAAAGTAAAAATATGTCTTTCGATAGTGGGTCGCGCCGCGATCCGCAGCCAATTGCGGCAAGCGGGACACTATTTTGGCGTCAGTTCTTGCTAAGTTCTCGCTTTTGGGGCGTTTTCCTGTGATACTGGCATGGATAAAAATGCATAAAATACGCGATACAGGCAGGCAAAGCTAACATGGGACGATCCCAGACCAAGGATCGATGCGCGATTCGGCGCCGTTTTCGGTGGTGTTTTGCGCTGTTTGCCGCCCTGATTCTGTCCTTTGCCCTTGCCCTGCCGCAGATGGTGCTGGCCCAAAGCGCGCCGGATTTCCCCGATTTTACCTTCAAACGGGTCAAACCCCCCGCACCGGGCAGCACCGGACCGCGCATCACGGTGCAGATTGAACCGCAACCCGTGGTCGTGGCGCGCCCTGCCGCCCCGGCCTCGCCATCTGCTGCTGTTCCGGGGCGCTATGGCTGGTTTTGGGAATCGGTGTCGCCCGAACTGGCCCAAAGCGGCCCCGGACGGTTGGAACCGGCCTTGACCCAGATTGCCAATGCCGCGGCGGATCAGCGCATTGCTGCGCCGCGACTGACCGATCTTTTGGGCATAGCCCGCACACATCGCGCGGAACTGCTGCTCAACACTGTGGGCACGCGCGTATCACCCGCCTTGGTGCTGGCGGTGATTGCGGTGGAATCAAGTGGCCGCGCCGATGCGGTCAGTTCGGCCGGGGCGGTGGGGCTGATGCAGTTGATCCCGGCCACCGCGGCCCGCTTTGGCGTGGCCGATAGCCTGCATGCAGGGCAGAATATCAAAGGCGGCGTGGCCTATCTGGATTGGCTGCTGAGGGAATTTGACGGTGATCCGATCTTGGCGCTGGCGGGCTATAACGCGGGCGAGAACGCGGTCAAACGCCATGGCGGTGTGCCGCCCTATGCCGAAACGCGCGACTACGTGCCCAAGGTGCTGGCGGCCTTTGCCGTGGCGCGCAACCTGTGCAAGACGCCGCCGATGCTGATCTCGGACGGTTGCGTGTTCAATCTCGGCGAGGGGTGAGCCTGCGCGCCGCATTGTGTCTGCCGCAAGGCGGGGATTTGGATATTTAAGGCAAGAAGAAACGAAAAAAGGCCCGCATTCCGCCGCGGGCCTTGTGTCCGTCATGCATGGACGGGCTGGTTCAGTCGACGATTTTCGCCAGCGTTGCCGCGCGCAATTCCGCCTCGGTGACGCCATCGGCGCATTCCACAATCTTCAAGCCACCTTCGACCACATCAAGCACACCCAGATTGGTGATGATGCGGTTGACCACGGCCTTGCCCGTCAAGGGCAGGGTGCAGGCGGGCAGCACTTTGGATTCGCCCGCCTTGTTGGTGTGATCCATGACCACGACCACCCGCTTGACGCCTGCGACCAGATCCATCGCGCCGCCCATGCCCTTGACCAGCTTGCCGGGGATCATCCAGTTGGCCAGATCACCCTCTTGCGAGACTTCCATCGCCCCCAGAATGGCCATGGCGATTTTGCCGCCGCGGATCATGCCGAAAGACATCGCGCTGTCGAAAAAGGCGGTTTGCGGCAATTCCGTGATGGTCTGCTTGCCTGCATTGATCAGGTCGGGGTCTTCCTCGCCCTCCACCGGGAAGGGGCCCATGCCGAGCATGCCATTTTCCGATTGCAGCGTTACTTCCACGCCTTCGGGGATGTAGTTGCTGACCAGCGTCGGGATGCCGATGCCAAGGTTCACATACCAGCCATCCTGCAATTCGAGGGCTGCGCGCGCGGCCATCTGGTTCCGGTCCCAAGGCATTATGCAGACTCCTTCTTACGAACCGTGCGTTGTTCGATGCGTTTTTCGTGTTGGCCCTGAATGATCCGGTGCACATAGATGCCCGGCAGGTGGATGTGATCAGGATCAAGGCTGCCGGTTGGCACGATCTCTTCCACCTCGACCACGCAGACCTTGCCGCACATGGCGGCGGGCGGGTTGAAGTTGCGCG
>JBLRWJ010000234.1:0-2023 GCA_047921315.1 Rhodobacterales bacterium
TTGGCGCTGATCGGCGTGCGCGCCTTGGTGCGGCGGTCCTGCCGGGCATAGCCGAAATAGGGGATCACGGCCGTGATGCGCGCCGCTGAGGACCGCCGCAGCGCATCCGACATGATCAGCAATTCCATCAGATTGTCATTGGCAGGGTTCGAGGTGGACTGGATAATGAACATATCCTCGCCGCGCACGTTCTCGAACACTTCGACGAAAATCTCGCCATCATTGAACCGCTCGATCCGCGCATCGACCAGCCCGACAGCCACACCCCGGTGGATCGACATGCGCCGCGCGATGCTCTTGGCCAAGGGCAGGTTGGCGTTTCCCGAAATCAGTTTCGGTTCAGTGATGGATGCCATGGCAGCTATTCCTATGCGTGGTCAACCAGCCTGCGCAGGATGACAGATTCGTGACATTGACACTGCCTATCATCTCGTTACCGTCGGGCAAAGTGATGCAGGCGGGGGGATGAGCGCAAATGGCGCATATTGATTACTTTTTCACGGTTTTATCGCCCTATGTCTATCTTGCAGGGACGCGGTTGGAACAGATCGCGGCGCGACATGGCGCGACGATTACCTATAAGCCGCTGGATGCGGGGGCCGTTTTTGCCCGTACCGGCGGGGTGGCCCTGCCCAACAGGCACCCCTCGCGCGTGGAATACCGCGCACAGGAACTGCCGCGGCAGGCGAAAAAGCTGGATGTTCCATTCAATTTGCACCCGGCGCATTGGCCGGTAAACCCCGCGCCCGCATCCTATGCCGTGATCGCGGCGCAATCGGCGGGCGGTGGCGATATGGGCGCGCTGATTGCGGGCCTGTCGCGGGCCTGCTGGGCCGAGGAGCGTGACATCTCGGATGATGACGTGGTGCTCGCCTGCCTGACGGGGGCCGGGTTTGATCCGGCGCTGGCAAATTCAGGATTGCTGGCAGGGGCAGAAACCTATGCCGCCAATCTGGAGGAGGCCGTGTCGCGCGGTGTGTTCGGCGCGCCCTTCTATCTGGTCGATAGCGGGCAGCGGTTCTGGGGGCAGGACCGTCTGGATGATCTGGATGCGCATCTGGCGGGCAAACTCTGACATGCCACTGGAGTGCCGTGGTGGATTTCCGACCCACTGGATCAAGACCGGATCAGGCCCGCATGAGGCGCTGCTGATCCATTGTTCGCTGGGCCATGCGGGCGGCTGGGCGCGGATGGTGGCGAGCCTTGATGATCTGGTCACAGCCATCGCCTATGATCTGCCGGGGCATGGGCGCAGTGCTGATTGGGATGCGCGGGATGATATTCAGGCCGTCAGCATGGCCATGGCTGTTGATCTGCTGGAAGATCAGATGCAGGGCCGTGCTGTTGATGTGATCGGTCATTCCTTTGGCGGCACTGTCGCCCTGCGGCTGGCGGTGGAGCGGCCTGATCTGGTGCGATCGCTTGTTCTGATCGAGCCGGTGTTTTTTGCCGCGGCGGTGGCTGACCGGCCCGATCTGCCGGTGCGCGACAGCGCGCATATGATCCGCTACCGCGATGCGCTGCAGGCGGGCGACCGCATCGCGGCGGCGCAGGCTTTCACCTCGGTCTGGGGGGATGGCCGCGCATGGAACCGCCTGCCCGAGGCGCAGCAAAAGGCCATGGCCGCGCGGATTCATCTGATCGAGGCCGGATCACCCGCGATCTATGACGACGCGTCGGGTATCTTGTCCAGCGGTGCATTGGGAAGGATCACAGTGCCTGTCTTGTTGATCAAGGGGGAAGATAGCCCCGATATGATCAGCGTGATCAATGACGGGTTGGCGCGGCGCATCCCCGACACCGCCCAGATTGCGGTGCCGGGGGCTGGCCATATGGCCCCGATCACGCATCCCGATGCGGTGGCCGCCGCGGTGCGGGCGTTTCTTGGCCGGATCGCGCCGGATCAGTCCGCGTGATGGCGGCGGCGCTGCATTTGGATATTTAAAGCAAGAAGAAGGGGGGGCGGGGTTAGAGCGTATTTCGTTTTATTGGATTCATGCATTCACCTTGCAGAATGAGGCAG
>JBLRWJ010000235.1:0-2012 GCA_047921315.1 Rhodobacterales bacterium
ACCGCGTCAATGTGTTGAAAATTCAGCGGATAATGCGCCATGCCTGACCGGCGAATTGACGCATGGCTGTGCTGTATTAACGGTATCCCGTTGTATACGCATGGTTTTTCAAACATGTTCCAAAGAGCGAATGTGACAACGCTTTGGTTGACCCTGCGCGGGGGCAGGAGTAAACCTGCGCGCAAACCTGTAGCCAGCAGATTGCGCCGCTGGGCGCGAAAGGAGCCACTCTTGGAAGGGATGCTGAGGGAATATCTGCCGATCCTCGTGTTTCTGGCCATCGCCATCGGTCTTGGCCTTGTCCTGATCCTGTCTGCCGTGATCATCGCGGTGCGCAACCCGGACCCTGAAAAGGTCAGCGCTTATGAATGCGGGTTCAACGCCTTCGATGACGCACGGATGAAGTTCGACGTGCGCTTTTATCTGGTGTCGATCCTGTTCATCATCTTCGATCTTGAGATTGCATTTCTGTTTCCATGGGCGGTGGCGTTCAAGGATATCAGCATGGTCGGTTTCTGGTCTATGATGGTGTTTTTGGGCGTGTTGACCGTGGGCTTTGCCTATGAGTGGAAGAAGGGGGCCCTGGAATGGGAGTGATGACAGGTGCCAACACCGCGGGCGGCGACCGCGAACATGCCACACAGGCGCTGAATGCCGAACTGGCCGATAAAGGCTTTTTGCTGACATCGACCGAGGATATCATTAACTGGGCGCGCACCGGATCACTGCACTGGATGACCTTTGGTCTGGCCTGCTGCGCGGTTGAGATGATGCATACCTCGATGCCGCGCTATGATGCCGAACGCTTTGGGATCGCGCCGCGCGCCAGCCCGCGCCAATCCGATCTGATGATCGTGGCGGGCACGCTGACCAACAAGATGGCCCCCGCGCTGCGCAAGGTCTATGACCAGATGCCGGAGCCGCGCTATGTCATCTCCATGGGGTCTTGTGCCAATGGTGGCGGCTATTACCACTATAGCTATTCCGTGGTGCGGGGCTGTGACCGCATTGTGCCGGTGGATGTCTATGTGCCGGGCTGCCCGCCCACGGCCGAGGCGCTGCTTTACGGGCTGATGCAGTTGCAGCGCAAGATCCGCCGCACCGGAACCATCGTGCGATGACCCCTGCGGCCCTTGAAACCGGGCCGCAGAACCGTACCCAGAAGGAACGACAAGATGAGTGATGCGCTGAACGAATTGGGACAGCATATCGCAGCCAGACGCCCTGATTGCGTGCTGGACTGGGATGTGACCCATGGCGAATTGAACATGAACATCACGCCCGCGAATATCGCGGGCTTTGTCGAGTTTCTGAAAACCGATCGCAATTGTCGCTTCTCGTCGCTGGTGGATATCACGGCTGTCGATTATCCGGGGCGGTCCAAGCGGTTTGATGTCGTGTATCATTTCCTGAGCATGTATCGCAATCAGCGCATCCGCCTGCGGATGGCGATCCGCGAGGATGAGATGGTGCATTCGATCACGGATCTGCACCCCTCGGCCAATTGGTTCGAGCGTGAGGTGTTCGATATGTTCGGCATCCTGTTCAAGGGCCATCCCGATCTGCGCCGCATCCTGACAGATTACGGGTTTCGCGGCTATCCGCTGCGCAAGGATTTCCCGACCACCGGCTATACCGAAGTGCGCTATGACGAGGCGCAGAAGCGCGTTGTCTATGAGCCGGTCAACTTGGTGCAGGAATATCGGCAGTTCGATTTCATGAGCCCGTGGGAAGGGGCGAGCTATATTCTTCCGGGTGATGAAAAGACGGAGGGCAAGGCGTGATGGACGGCTCAAAAGGTTTCAATGACGCCCAGACGGGTGAACAGAAAATCCGCAATTTCAATATCAATTTCGGCCCGCAGCACCCTGCGGCGCATGGCGTGCTGCGCCTGGTTCTGGAACTGGACGGCGAGATTGTGGAGCGTTGCGATCCGCATATCGGGCTGCTGCATCGTGGCACCGAAAAGCTGATGGAAAGCCGCACCTATCTGCAGAACCTGCCCTATTTCG
>JBLRWJ010000236.1:0-1970 GCA_047921315.1 Rhodobacterales bacterium
CGCGTCACCTTGTCCAGTTCCTCGCCGATGCTGTAGCCGCTGGCGGTGATGCAATCCTCGTGGATCAGACCCGCTTTGCGCAGTTCTTTCATCACAACAGGCACGCCGCCCGCCTCATAGAGATCCTTGGCGACATAATCACCGCCGGGCTTGAGGTTCACGAAATAGGGCGTGTCGCGGAAAATCTCGCAGACATCATCAAGGAAGAAGTCGATGCCCGCTTCATGTGCAATCGCGGGCAGGTGCAGGCCGGCATTGGTGGAGCCACCCGTGCAGGCTACCACACGCGCGGCATTCTCCAGCGACTTGAGCGTGACAACATCGCGGGCGCGGATGTTTTTCTCGATCAGGTTCATGACCGCACGCCCCGATGCCTCGCCATATTGGTCACGGCTTTCATAAGGCGCGGGCATGCCGGAGGAGTTCATCAGCGCAAGGCCAATCGCCTCGGACACGCAGGCCATGGTATTGGCGGTGAACTGGCCACCGCAGGCCCCCGATGACGGGCAGGCCACGCGTTCGAGAATTTCCAGCTCCGCATCCGACATATTGCCCGCCTGATGCTGGCCCACCGCCTCGAACACGTCTTGCACGGTCAGATCCTTGCCGTTCAACCGCCCCGGCAGGATGGAGCCGCCATAGATGAACACAGATGGCGTGTTCAGGCGGACCATCGCCATCATCATGCCGGGCAAGGATTTGTCACACCCCGCCAGACCCACGATCGCGTCATAGCAATGGCCGCGCATGGTCAGTTCAACCGTATCGGCAATCGCCTCGCGGCTGGCCAACGAGGAGCGCATCCCCTCATGGCCCATGGCGATACCGTCTGTCACGGTGATCGTGGTAAATTCGCGCGGGGTGCCCATCGCCTGCTTGACGCCCATCTTGACCGCCTGTGCCTGACGGTTCAGCGCGATGTTGCAGGGTGCGGCCTCGTTCCAGCAAGTGGCAACGCCGACCAGCGGCTGGTGGATTTCATCCTCGTTCAGGCCCATCGCGTAAAGGTAGGACCGATGCGGCGCGCGGGCTGGCCCCTCGGTTACATAACGGCTGGGCAGTTTGGATTTATCAATACGCTGGTTCGTGGACATGGTGGCCTCCCCGGTAACTTTGTCCGGTTTGGAATAAAGAAGCGGATGCCACGGCACAAGTGCGATTGCAGAACGTGGCGTTACAGGCGCATGGGGCTGCGCAAGCATTGACACAGAAGGCTGTCAGGCAAACACTGTGACGCATCACGCACAGGAGGGCGCGATGGGCATGGACACACCGCAGACAGAAGACGCCAAAAGCCATCAGGCCCTTGGGAGGGAGTTCTTTTCAACCTCCGAAATACGGGCGCTGGCGGAACGGTCCGATCTGTGGGGCTGGTGGCTGGTGGCGCATTGCTGGGGCACGATTGCGCTGGCGCTGGGGGTTTTCGCGCTTTGGCCCAACCCGCTGACCTTTGTGCTGGCGATCGTCATCATCGGATCACGACAGTTGGGTCTGGCCATCCTGATGCATGAGGCGGCGCATAATGCGCTGTTCAAATCGCGCAGGCTGAACGAATTTGCAGGCGAGTGGCTGTGCGGGCGGCCCATTCTGGCCGATCTGGCCGAATACCGCCGCTATCACCTGAAACATCACCGCCATACCCAGACCGAGGAAGACCCCGATCTGATCCTGTCAAAACCCTTTCCCACAACCCGCGCCTCGTTGCGGCGCAAATTCTGGCGCGATATCACCGGGCGCACCGGCCTGAAGCAGCGCAGCCAGCAGATCATGTTCGCGCTGAAAATGGCGGGCGAGGTTGAGGGCCAGCCCGGCGCGCAGGAACTGGCGCAGGCGTTTTCCGGCCCCGTGATCGGGCGCGCCATCATCGCCAATGCGGCGCTGTTCGCGCTGATGTGGGCGGTGGGCGCGTGGTGGTGGTGGCTGGCGTTCTGGGTGCTGCCCCTGCTGACATGGTTCCAACTGGTGCTGCG
>JBLRWJ010000237.1:0-1947 GCA_047921315.1 Rhodobacterales bacterium
CTGCGCAGACACCGCCTGATCCTGCAGCCGATGCCGCCCCGCCCCCGCTGCAAGCCACGGTCGAGCCGCCCGCCCCCCGTCCTGAGCCTGCCGTCCGTCCTGAGCCTGCATCCGATCTGTGGGAGGATGTGGCGCGCGATGCACCGCTGCGGCCTGCGGCCATGCCAAGCGCCATGCAAACCACCATGCCACGCGCAATGCCGGCACCGGTGCCCCACCCCGATCCTGACAGCGTTGCGGCCAAGTTGCAGCGCATCCGGGATGTTGTCACGAAATCGGCAGCGGTGGCCGCACCGCACAGCTATTCCGAGGATGAACATGCCGATAGTTTCCTGAGCGAAACCGTCGAAAGCATGGAAACGGCGCTGGAGCTTGATGATCAGGCCGCTGACGACCAGCTTGAGGATGATGGAGACGAGATTGCGGCCCTGCTCAGCCGCCTTGCGCAAGACGCCCCCGATCAGGCCGATGCCGCCAGCGCGGTATCCGGTCACGATATGGCGCAGGCTGATGCACAGGATGACATAGCGGATCAGGAACTGCCCTTGGCGGAAGATCCGGGCGATACGGCGCCAACAGCGCAACAGCCTGACATCACGCCGGAAATTGAACCTGAAGCCGCAACCATGGCACAGCAGAGCGATGATCTGGCCGCGGCGGATGCCGGGCGCGTTCTGACGGTCAAACGTGCTGAATTTGATGCCGCCATCGCCAAGGGTGATCTGATCGTCGAAGCCGATGATACAGATGCTGGTGCAGAGGCCACAGAGGCGGCGCAGGTCGATGCGGATACCGCTTATGATGACGATGATACGGATCAGCCTCTGCGCTATGAAATGCCCAAGCTGACCCCGAATCAGGATCTCAGCCCCGAGGATGAAGACGCTCTGCGCAAGGAACTTGCCGCCGTGGAGGCCGAACTGGTCGAGATTACCCGCAGCGCGGACGAAGTGTTCGCGCCGCAGCATGAGACTGCGGCCTTTGAAAATGAAGATGACGATGAGGATGACGAAAACGATGGCCTGACATCGCTGTTCCATGAGGATGAGGATGAAGACGGGGACGCGGATGACATCACCGATCAGGCCGGGACAGACCGTCAAGGCAAGGCTGCGATCGCCCCACATATTCTGCGTGACCCGCGCGAGCGTCTGGCCGGTTCCGCCGCCGAGGATGACATGTCGCGCCTGATGGCCAAGGCCGAAACCGCCCTGACCGAGCCGGAAAGCGCCAGCCGCCGCAATGCCATCGCGCATCTGCGCGCGGCTGTTGCGGCCACCAAGGCGGAACAATCCGCTGGCACGCATGTGCCCCGCACACCATCGGCCAGGGCGTTCCGCGATGATCTGGCCGATGTGGTACGCCCGCGCCGCCCTGTGGGCGCAGCTTCCGCCCCCACGCCGCGCCCGTCCGAACCCCGGCCTGCCCCGCTCAAACTGGTGGCAGAACAGCGTGTCGATCTGCCAGAGGGGCATGTCTCTGCCCCGGTGCGCCCGCGTCGCGTGTCCTTGGCGCAAGCCACCGACGCTGCACAGGATATGCCCGCGCAGCCCGCAGATCCGGTTGAGGCCGAGGGCGGTTTTACCTTGTTCGCCAGCAAGATGGGCGCCACAGAGCTGTCAGATGTTCTGGAAGCCGCAGCAGCCTATCTGACCCATGTCGAGGGCCGCGAGACATTCTCGCGCCCGCAACTGATGACCAAGGCGCGGCGCGCCATGGCAGGGTCGTTCAACCGTGAGGATGGTTTGCGGTCTTTCGGGCAATTGCTCCGGCAGGGTAAAATCCAGAAAATCCGGAACGGGCAGTTCGTGGCCTCCGAAGATATCGGGTTCAAGCCGCAACAGCGCCGCGTCGGGTAAAGCGTATCGCGCAAGGCTGAACCACAAAAAACCAAGGGCGGCCCCACGGGACCGCCCTTTTTTATTCTGTGCCGCGCGGTTCTTTTAG
>JBLRWJ010000238.1:0-1899 GCA_047921315.1 Rhodobacterales bacterium
GATAAAGCCGCGCTGCACGCCTGCGCGGTCATCATACCAGCCCTCAATCTGCGCATGGCAGCGGCCAATCACCGTCATCAGGGTTTGCAGATCAAGCTGTTTGTTCACCGCCAGAAAGGCCATGACCCCGGCCAGACCGCCCCAGAACACCCGCTCTCGCCACGCATTGGGGCCATGAAACGGGTTGCGGATGGTCAGGATGGCCGCCGCCATAGCGCAGGTGGCATAGGCCACAACAGTGACCCATCCCATGACATGCGGATCACCGATGCCCGCGCTCCATTCTGCGCAGGCGCAGGCCAGGGTTTGTGACCAGACAGAAGGTTCCATGGCCCGCTTATCGCGTTAAATGAGGGAAAAGTCACCCAAAACAAGGGCTGCTGCCGCCACCAGCGCATTGGCGGCGATATGCGATTGCACCGCATCGCTGACGCGGCCCCGGCGCAGCATCACCAGCGCAAAGACAAGCCCCGCAATGCCGGCGGCAAGCCAGCTTCCGTGCAGCGCCGCGAATAGCGCAGTAGACACCGCAATGGCCAGCACCCGCCAGCCGATACCGCCACGATCCAGCCGCGCCATGACATAGCCGCGAAAGAACATCTCTTCGACCAGCGGCACCAGAAGGATGGTGCCGATCAGGCGAAAGGTGATCCAGCCGATCAGGACAGGTGGCGCCAATGCGCCAAGGGTCTGGGCAAGGGTGGCACCAGCAAGGGAGTTGTGATCGGCCATACCGACCCAGACCAGCCCCACGGCCAGCCCCGCGCCGATGCCGAAAGGATCAAGCCCCCATTCCAGATTGCGGATATGATCGCGGAAGGTCCAGACCGCGCCCGCCAGCCCCAGCACGATGAGCGGATAGGCCAGCGCCGGTTCGGAAAACAGCGCCTGCGTCAGGATACCGGCCAGCATGAACACCACGAAAGGCAGGATGCGGGCGGCCAGCGGATCTGATTGCAGGGGCGGCGCGGTGACCATTTGCGCGGGGTCGCGGTGCAGCCAGTGGATTTTCTGCACCAGATAGATCAGCCCCAGCGCCAGCAACGTAAAGAACAGCCAGCCCGCATAGCTGTGAAAGGCGTTCACCGCCAGATCGGGCGAAATATGCGCCCCGATCAGGATGAGCACGGCAATACGCACCACATTCAGCAACATGCTGAACAGGATGCCAAGCGGCAGCACTGTCAGCCAATAGCGCCCCAGATGCAGGTCTTTGCGGAAGAGCAGGCCGTAAAACAGCACAAAAGCCGTGACCAGCGCCATCCCTTCAACGCCGGAACATTGGCGCGCGATATGCACGGCAAAGGCGTCAACCCCGATGATATAGGCGGCGGGATCGGCAAAGGTGGTGGGGCTGAACAGCCGCAGAAGGTGATAGACGGCGGCGAATGTTGCCTCGGTGATCAGGCTGAGATCCCAGACAGGCAAGATCAGATCGGCCACATCCGGCACCACGGCCGCCACCGTCAGCACCAGAAGCGGCAGAAAACGATCCTGCGCCAAAAGCTGCCACCAGTCGCGCGGCGCTGCGATCCAGAACAGCCCGCCGATCGCCGCCAGAACAGAGCCAATGGCCCAGATCACGGCCCATGTGCCGAAATTGGCGGCAAGATCCTGCCCGCCTGTCAGGGTCAGTGGCAACCAGATCAGCGCGACACCCAGCAGATGCACCAGCATCCAGACGCGGCCCCTGTGGCGGGCTGATTGCGCGGCCAGCCCTGCAAAAGCGGCGGGTCTGGCCCAGTAAAGCAGGCCAAAGGCCGCAGCGATCACCAAGGACCGCGCCACCAGACTCCGCAGGAAGCGGCAGGTGCCATAGGCATCGGTATCGCCACATTCGAAGGACACGAAAAACTGGTGGACAATGACCAGCGATGCAAGCTCAACCAGAAAGAGAGC
>JBLRWJ010000239.1:0-1887 GCA_047921315.1 Rhodobacterales bacterium
ATTGTGGTTCTGATGATGCTGCATGTCACCGCAGACGTGGCAGGGCGTTATCTGTTCAACAAACCCGTGCCGGGCACCATCGTTGTGGTGGCAAATTACTATATGGTCATCCTTGTATTCATCGCACTTGGCGTGGCCGAGGAGAAAAAGGCCCATATCTCGGTGGAGCTTTTCACCGATATGATGCCGCACAGGGCACAGACCGGGTTTTCCGTCTTTGCCAGCCTGCTGACGGTTGCGGTGGTCATCGTGTTGATGATCGGCGGCTGGACCGAGGCGATGAAAAAGACCAAAACCGGCACCACGATGGAACAGGGATCGCGGATGATCGAGGTCTGGCAAAGCTACTGGATCGTGCCGATCGGGGCCGGGCTGATGGCGCTGATTGCGCTGTACCGTGTCGTGGTTGTTGTCACCGGATGGCGCAACGGCCTGAACGAAACCGATACAGATGTGAAGTTCATAAATGAGTGATGTAGAAATCGGCCTTACCGGCCTTGCCGCCCTGATCGGCCTGATCGCCATCCGGGTTCCCATCGGAATCGCCTTGATCGGTGTCTCGTTCACCGGACTTTATGTGCTCATGGGGCCAAGGATCGCATGGGGCGCGATCAGCATTGTGCCCTATCAGTTCACCTCGAGCTGGATTCTCAGTTCGATCCCGATGTTTCTGTTTCTGGGCTTTATCAGCTACCATACGCAGTTGACGCGCGGGATGTTCAACGCGGCGCGCATCTGGCTGTCGGGCTTGCCCGGCGGGCTGGCGATTGCGTCCATCTTCGGCTCGGCCGGCTTTGCGGCCGTGTCCGGCTCGTCCATCGCCTGTTCGGCGGCGATGGGGCGGATCGCCATCCCTGAAATGATGAAGCATAAATACCACCCCGAACTTGCCACCGGCACAGTGGCGGTGGCGGGCACGATCGGCGCGCTGATCCCGCCCTCGATCATCCTCATCATCTATGGGGTGATCGCGCAGATCTCGATCTCGCAGCTGTTTCTGGGCGGCATCGTGGCCGGGCTTTTGACGGCGGTGGGCTATATCCTTGTGGTGCTGATCCGCGTCTGGCTGAACCCGGCCCTGGCCCCGCAACGCGATGACAGTGTGACCTTGCGCGAGAAAATCATCGCGCTGCGCGAAACATGGCCCATTCTGCTGATCATGGTCGGCATTTTCGGCGGGCTGTTCGGCGGGGTCTTCACCCCGACCGAAGCGGGTGCCGTGGGGGCGTTTCTGGCCTGTCTTGTGGCGATTGCCACGCGGCAGATGACGCTGGCACGCTTTCTGCAAGCCGCGCGCGAGACATTGATGACCACAGCCGCGCTATTGATCATCGCCATCGGGGCCAGCCTGCTGACACGGTTTCTGGCCCTGTCGGGGGCGGGCAATTTTCTGTCATCGGGCATTTTGTCCATCGCATCTGACCCGCTGTTGCTGATGATCGGCATTGTCTGTGTCTATCTGCTGATGGGGATGTTTCTGGAACCGATTGGCGCAATGCTGCTGACATTGCCGATCATTCTGCCCGTGGTCGATGCCTCGGGCTGGAGCCTGCTGTGGTTTGGCATTGTGCTGACAAAGCTGTTGGAAATCGGGATGATCACCCCGCCCATCGGGATGAATGTGTTTGTTATCAAAAGCGTGGTAGGCGATCTGGTCAAGACATCGGCCATTTTCCGGGGCGTGTTCTGGTTCATCGTGATGGATCTGTTTCTGATCGCGCTGCTTTTTGCCTATCCGCAGATCGTGCTGACACTTCCCGAAATGATGAGATGAGGTAGCGCCCGGCCCTTGGCAAAAGGCGCCGGGCCGTCACTGGAATGAGGACCAACATGCAGACAGAAAACCACATCCGCCGCGCCCGCGGGCAACAGCTCAGCGATTTATTG
>JBLRWJ010000240.1:0-1838 GCA_047921315.1 Rhodobacterales bacterium
CTAAAGCATCAGCGGCGTCTGATTGCCGCGCACGAACCGCTCCAGCACCAGCGGATAGAGCCGGTGTTCCTGCACCAGCACCCGTGCGGCCAGATCGGCCTCGGTATCGCCGGGCAAGACCGGCACGCGTGCCTGGCCCAGGATCGGGCCATCATCCAGCGCAGGGGTGACCAGATGCACGGTGCAGCCTGCCTGCGTATCGCCCGCCTCCAAGGCGCGGGCATGGGTGTGCAGGCCCTTGTATTTGGGCAAAAGCGAAGGGTGGATGTTCAGCATCCGGCCTTGCCACTGCTGCACGAAATCCGCTGTCAGAACCCGCATGAACCCTGCCAGACACAGGATATCGGGTGCGGCCTTGTCCAACACGCTTTGCAAAGCCGCCTCAAAGGCCGCGCGATCAGCCTGATAGGCGCGATGATCCACCGCTGCGGTGGCAATCCCCATCGCCGCCGCCCGCGCCAAGCCGCTGGCCGCAGGATCGTTGGATGCCACCAGCACACAGCGCGCCGGATGACCGCCTGCCATGCTTTCCACCAGCCGGATCATGTTCGACCCGCCGCCCGAAATCAGAATGGCCACCCGTTTGGTCACAAAAGCGCGCCTGTATAGGACACCCCTGCCCCATCGGTCACATGGCCAATGCGGTGCACCGCCTCGCCCGCCTCTGCCAGCAAGGCCTCCAACGCGGCGGCGCGG
Organism: Rhodobacterales bacterium; assembly: GCA_047921315.1. Classification (GTDB taxonomy): domain Bacteria; phylum Pseudomonadota; class Alphaproteobacteria; order Rhodobacterales; family Rhodobacteraceae; genus Seohaeicola. The sequence continues at coordinate 697 of JBLRWJ010000240.1, forward strand.
TCAGGTGCGACCACCAAAATCATCCCGATGCCGCAGTTGAACGTCTTGAGCATCTCGGCCTGATCCATCCCGCCCGTCTGCGCCAGCCATGCGAACACGGCCGGTAAATCCCACGCATCCAGATCAATCTGCGCGCCCAGATCATCCGGCAACACACGCGGCAAATTCTCGGTCAACCCGCCGCCGGTGATATGGGCCAGCGCATGCACCCCGCCTGCCCGGATCGCTGCCAGCACTTGTGTTACATAAAGCCGCGTTGGTGTCAGCAAGACCTCTCCCATGCTGCCGTTGCCAAAGGGGCAATCATCCTGCCAGTTAAGGCCTGATACCTCTACCAGTTTGCGCACAAGGCTGTAGCCGTTGGAATGCACCCCGTCACTGGCCAGGCCCAGCAGGATATCGCCCGCCATCACGCCTGCCGGCAGGTCTTGGCCCCGCTCCATCGCGCCCACGGCAAAGCCTGCCAGATCGAAATCACCGCCATGATACATGCCCGGCATTTCCGCCGTCTCGCCGCCGATCAGCGCGCAGCCCGACCGCGCGCACCCCTCGGCGATGCCCTCGATGATGCGGGTGGCACTGTCCAGCTCCAGCTTGCCGGTGGCGAAATAATCAAGGAAAAACAGCGGCTCTGCGCCCTGGCAGACCAGATCGTTGACGCACATCGCGACCAGATCAATCCCGATTGTATCGACATGGCCGGTATCAATCGCGATCCGCAGCTTGGTGCCGACGCCATCGGTAGCCGCCACAAGGATCGGATCGCTATAGCCCGCGCCCTTAAGGTCGAACAGCGCGCCAAAGCCGCCCAAACCTGACATGCTGCCGGACCGCATCGTGCGCTTGGCTGCGGGTTTGATCCGCTCCACCAGCGCATTGCCTGCGTCAATATCCACGCCTGCATCCGCATAGGTGATACCGTTCTTGGTGCCTTTGGCCTGATCCGCGTCCGACATGGGATATCCTTTCATCGCTTGCGCTGCGGGTTAATCCAAAGCCCGCCGCTTGGCAATCTGAAAGCCCTTTTTTGCCGCGCAACATGCCTGCAGACGCTTGACGCGCCCGACCCGTCTGCTAGCAAGTCACGCAGGTCGGGCCTGTAGCTCAATTGGTTAGAGCAGAGCGCTCATAACGCTTTGGTT
>JBLRWJ010000241.1:0-1833 GCA_047921315.1 Rhodobacterales bacterium
TTCCAGCGGAAAGGCCAGAACATCCTCTGCGCCCGCCTTCAACGCGGCAAGGCGCAGATGCCGATCGGAAAGCCCGGTCAGGATCAGCACCGGGGGACGGATCGCGCCCGCATCCGGCAGATCGTCAGGGTCGATCTGGTCTGGCGGTTCGTCGGGATGCGGCGATATGCCGGTGATGGCGCGGCACAACGACAGACTGTCGCAATTGCCAAGCCTTGCAGAGAGCAACACAAGATCAGGCTTGTGCAAGGATAGCATCTGCAGCGCCTCCTTGGCGGTGCAGGCCTGTATCACGTCGTAGAAAGCCGAAGCCAGCCGAACCCTTAACAGGATCCGGTTGGTGGGAATGTCATCCACGATCAGTATCCTGCCGGGCATGCGTTGCGCCTTGCTTATGTGACGGTTGGCCACTTGCCTCCCGCATGGAAGCAGTTTCTACTGTGAATGGTTAAGAAACCCTTTCCGGACATGAAGAAATGACGCCTGAACAGGAAAAAGCCGAAATTATAGCCGTTCAAGCCTTGGGCTGGATCGCCGCCGATGATGATGTGATGGGGCAGTTTCTGGGGGCCAGCGGTGCCTCTGTCGATGATCTGCGCGGGGCTGCGGGTGATCCGGCATTCTTGGGGGCTTTACTGGATTTTCTGATGCTTGAGGATGCCTGGGTGAAAGGCTTTTGCGATGCAACGGGGCTTTCATATGATGCGCCGATGCGCGCGCGTGCGGCACTGCCGGGCGGTGCGCAGATGCACTGGACCTGAGTGGTCGATGTTTGTCACTGTCAGGAGCAGGGACATAAGGTGCAGGGACAAGGGCACGGGCCTGCCACGGTCACAGGCTCAAAGCGTATTGAGCGGGGCGTCGTCTTCGGGGCGCAGCTTGGCCAGCAATCTGATCAGCGCCTCTTGCTCGCCCGGCGCAAGCTGGGCTGCCAAGATATCGGCGTTCTGGCGGGCAAAGGGCGTGGCGGCAAGGATCGCCGCGCAGCCTTTGGGGGTCAGATCAACCTGCCTTGTGCGCCGGTCCTCGGTGCCGCTGGAACGGGCCAGCAACCCGTCTGCCTCCATCTGGCGCAAGGCGCGGCTTGTGGCGGTGCGATCAATCCCGACAAATGACGCAATATCAGAGGGTTGCGATAAGCCCTCATTGCCCACAGCCAGCAAGACGCACCATGTGGTGCGGGTCAGGCCAAGGGGTTTCAACTGCTCATCCAGCCGCCGCTCCTGCTGGCGCGCGGCGACAGACAGATGATAGCCCAGCGAGGCATGCAAGCGGTAGGGTCCGGTTTTCTCCATGCGGTCAAGCCACAGGATCAGGCAGGGAAAGTCAAGCACAGCCGGGGCTTGTCACCGTGATGTTGCACAGCCACTTTAGCGCAGGACTGACAGGGCCATGAAGCACCAAAGGACAGCACCATGCGGGTAGACGGAATCATCTTCGACAAAGACGGGACATTGTTTGATTTCCGCGCCACATGGGATGTCTGGGCGTTGGGCGTGATCACCGAATTATCTGCCGGCAATGCCGATCTGGCGCAGCGTATCGCGGATGCGGCGGTGTTCGATCTGCAAAGCGGGGCCTTTCTGCCCGATAGCCCGATCATCGCAGGCACCAACCGTGAGGCCGCCGAGGCGATCGGAACGGCTTTGCCGGAACGGTCAATCGAGGCGATCGAGGCATTTCTCAGCGCGCGCGCCGCTGTGGCACCGCTGGCCCCTGCCGTGCCGCTTGATCCCTATCTGACATCACTGGCGGCGCGCGGTCTGGCGCTGGGGGTGATCACCAATGACACCGAAGCAGGCGCGCTGGCCCATCTGGGGGCCGCCGGTGTGC
>JBLRWJ010000242.1:0-1832 GCA_047921315.1 Rhodobacterales bacterium
TTCCAGCGGAAAGGCCAGAACATCCTCTGCGCCCGCCTTCAACGCGGCAAGGCGCCGATGCCGGTCGGAAAGCCCGGTCAGGATCAGCACCGGGGGGCGGATCGCGCCCGAATCCGGCAGATCGTCAGGGTCGATCTGGTCTGGCGGGTCATCGGGATGCGGCGATATGCCGGTGATGGCGCGGCACAGCGACAGGCTGTCACAATTGCCAAGCCGCGCCGAGAGCAACACAAGATCGGGCTTGTGCAGGGACAGCATCTGCAGCGCCTCTTTGGCGGTGCTGGCCTGTATCACGTCGTAGAAAGCTGATGCCAGCCGGACCCTTAACAGGATCCGGTTGGTGGGAATGTCATCCACGATCAGTATCCTGCCGGGCATGCGTTGCGCCTTGCTTATGTGACGGTTGGCCACTTGCCTCCCGCATGGAAGCAGTTTCTACTGTGAATGGTTAAGAAACCCTTTCCGGACATGAAGAAATGACGCCTCAACAGGAAAAAGCCGAACTTATAGCCGTTCAAGCCTTGGGCTGGATCGCTGCCGATGATGATGTGATGGGGCAGTTTCTGGGGGCCAGCGGTGCCTCGGTCGATGATCTGCGCGGCGCGGCGCAAGATCCGGTATTCTTGGGGGCTTTGCTGGATTTTCTGATGCTTGAGGATGCCTGGGTCAAAGGCTTTTGCGATGCAACGGGGCTGTCCTATGATGCGCCGATGCGCGCGCGTGCCGCACTGCCGGGCGGTGCGCAGATGCACTGGACCTGAGAGGTTTATGTTTGTCACTGTCAGGGGCGAGGACGTAAGGGGCAGGGGCAAGGGCACGGGCCTGCCAGGGTCACAGGCTCATAGCGTATTGAGCGGGGCGTCGTCATCGGGGCGCAGCTTGGCCAGCAACCGGATCAGCGCCTCTTGCTCGCCCGGGGCAAGCTGGGCGGCCATGATATCGGCGTTCTGGCGGGCAAAGGGCGTGGCGGCAAGGATCGCCGCGCAGCCTTTGGGGGTCAGATCAACCTGCCTTGTGCGCCGGTCCTCGGTGCCGCTGGAACGGGCCAGCAACCCGTCTGCCTCCATCTGGCGCAAGGCGCGGCTTGTGGCGGTGCGATCAATCCCGACAAATGACGCAATATCAGAGGGTTGCGATAAGCCCTCATTGCCCACAGCCAGCAAGACGCACCATGTGGTGCGGGTCAGGCCAAGGGGTTTCAACTGCTCATCCAGCCGCCGCTCCTGCTGGCGCGCGGCGACAGACAGATGATAGCCCAGCGAGGCATGCAAGCGGTAGGGTCCGGTTTTCTCCATGCGGTCAAGCCACAGGATCAGGCAGGGAAAGTCAAGCACAGCCGGGGCTTGTCACCGTGATGTTGCACAGCCACTTTAGCGCAGGATCGACAGCGCGACAGATAACAAAGGACAGCAGGATGCGGGTAGACGGAATCATCTTCGACAAAGACGGAACATTGTTTGATTTCCGCGCGACATGGGATGTCTGGGCGCTGGGCGTGATCACAGAACTATCCGCAGGTAATGCCGATCTGGCGCAGCGTATCGCGGATGCGGCGGTGTTTGATCTGCAAGGCGGGGCCTTTCTGCCCGATAGCCCGATCATCGCAGGCACTAACCGCGAGGCCGCCGAGGCGATCGGAACGGCTTTGCCGGAACGATCAATCGAGGCGATCGAGGCGTTTCTCAGCGCGCGCGCCGCAGTGGCACCGCTGGCCCCCGCCGTGCCGCTTGATCCCTATCTGACAGCACTGGCGGCGCGCGGTCTGGCGCTGGGTGTTATCACCAATGACACCGAAGCAGGCGCGCTGGCCCATCTGGGGGCCGCCGGTGTGC
>JBLRWJ010000243.1:0-1812 GCA_047921315.1 Rhodobacterales bacterium
GTCGCCCGCAATGCCTTCTCTCGCACTCGCCTGAGCGACAACAACAGCCTGCTAGAGGTTTGCGGCCAGTGCGCTAGCCCCTAGCCCCTAGCCCCTAGACCCTAGCAAGCCAAATGGTATGTCTTGCGCCCTTGCTGCGCTGCTGGGACTCGTGAACCCGCTGTTCATCCACCAGAAATCCCAAACGACGCAGGCGCTCGGCAAACTGTGGATCGGGTCCAGCGGACCAGACCGCGAGGATGCCATCGGGGCGCAGGGCCTGTTGCGCGGCTTCCAGGCCGGCGGGGGAGTAGAGCCAGTTGTTTTCGCGGCGGGTCAGTCCTTCCGGGCCATTGTCCACATCCAGCAGGATCGCATCGTATTGTTGGGCTTGTTGTTTCAGCAGCTCAGCAACATCCCCCTGGTGGATCTTTACGCGCGCATCCTGCAGGGGGTGGCCGGCATGGTGGCCGATGAATTTCCGGTTCCAGTCGATCACGGCAGGGACCAGTTCGGCGACGGTGACCCTGGCCTCGGCATTGAGATGCCGCAGTGCCGCCGCCAGGGTGAAACCCAGGCCCAGCCCGCCGATCAGCATCCGGGGTTCGGCCAGCGCGGCGATATGGGCACAGGCCAGCCGCGCCAGCGCATCCTCGGAGCCGTGCATGCGGCTGCCCATCAGCTCGCCGGGGGTACCGGCGATGGTGATGCTGTGTTCATCACCCCGGGCATAGAGGCGCAATTCGCTGCCGTCGCCCGGGATCTTGCCGCTGTCGAGCAGCGTCCAGGGTTTCATGGTGCGGATGGATTCAGCTTGGCGATACATTGGCCGAGGTGCACCGGGGCATCGGTAGTGAAATCATCGGCCCAGCGCAGCGCGGGATTGGCCATCACCAGCACCACGGTGGAGCCCATGTTGAAACGCCCCATCTCTTCGCCCTTGGCGAGACTAACCGCCTGTTCCCCCTGGTACTGCCAGCGGGTGACCTGCTTTGCGGCGGGCGGGCTGACCTCGCCGGCCCACACGGTCTCGATGCTGCCCACATTTACCGCTCCGACCTTGACCATCGCCATCGCGCCGAATTCCGTATCGAAGATCGACACCACCCGTTCGTTGCGCGCGAACAGGCCGGGGATCACCCGGGTGGTGGCCGGGTTGACGCTGAACAGCCTGCCCGGCACCAGGATCATCTCGCGCAGGGTGCCCGCGCAGGGCATGTGGATGCGGTGATAATCCCGTGGCGACAGATAGATGGTGGTGAAATGTCCACCGGCAAAGCGGGCGGCCAGTTCGGCATCGCCGCCGAGCAGGGTCTGCAGCGAGTAATCATGGCCCTTGGCCTGGAATACCCGGCCCGCGCGGATCGGCCCGGCCTGGCTGACCCGCCCGTCGACCGGGCAGGCCAGGGCATCGGCCTCGGCGCAGATCGGGCGGATGCCCGGCTTCAGTTCACGGGTGAAGAAGGCGTTAAAGTGCGGATAGCTGGCCGGATCGCTTTGAATGGCCTCGTCCATGTTGATGCCGAACTGGCGCACGAACCAGCGGGTGAAGGGCTTGCGGATCGCCGGGTGGCGGATGCGGGTAAAGGCATGGATCAGGCGCGAGATCGCGTGTCCCGGCATCAGGTATTGAGGCAGGGTCTTGAGATAATCGACGAGGCTGGCGCCGCTTTGTTCGTGGGACATGGGTTTTCCGGGATGATGGCGTAGGGCGGGATTATCCCATGCCAGAGGAAGCTGCGGTAGCGGTGTTCTTCTGAGAATAAAGCAAAATAAAGGTATCTACTCGCACCTTTTGAAAAAAATTTCACCGCAAAGGCGCAAAGACGCAAA
>JBLRWJ010000244.1:0-1805 GCA_047921315.1 Rhodobacterales bacterium
ATGTGGTGGCCAATACCGATTACGTCGGCGAAGGCTACGGCATCCCCGCGCCCTCGACCATCGAGGCGATCAAGATCTTCGCCCGCACAGAGGCCATCCTGCTCGATCCGGTCTATTCCGCCAAAGGGGCCGCCGGATTGATCGACCTGATCCGCAAGGGCCACTTCACCAAAGGCCAGAAGGTTGTCTTCTTGCACACGGGCGGCGCCATCGGCCTGACAGGCTATACCCATGCCTTCGACTTCGGGCATTAGGCGCGGGCCGATGCGCCCCCTGATGCGCCCTGTCGGCATCCTTGGCGGGATGGGGCCGGAGGCCACGATCCTTCTGATGCAAAAATGCATGGCCGCTGTGACCCGGGGCGCGACCATGTCCCAAACCGCCACCAGCCCGCTGGATGATGCCGATCACATCCCGCTGATTGTGCACCAGAACCCGCAGGTGCCCAGCCGAATCGCACATCTGATCGACAGGCGCGGCGAAGACCCGGCCCCGGTGCTGGCGCGGATGGCGCGCGATCTGAAAGCGGCCGGCGCACAGGCACTGGCCATGCCCTGCAACACGGCCCATCACTATGCAAAGGCGATCCGCGCCGCCACCGATCTGCCGTTTCTGGATATGGTCGCGGCCACCGCAGAGCATCTGGCGAGGGCAGGGGTAAAGCACCCTGCCATGCTGGCCTCGCCCGCTCTGCGCTTGACAGGGGTGTTTGATGCGGCCCTCGCCGCGCAAGGGCTGACCCCGCTCTGGCTGCGCGATGATGCGCCGCTGCTGGGGTTGATCAGGGATGTCAAATCCGGCCATCCCCCCGCTGCACTGGCACCGCGTATGGCCGCTATTGCCAGCACGGCCCTGACCTTGGGCGCAGATCACCTTTTGGTGGCCTGCACCGAACTGTCGCTCCTGACTGATGCGTTGCCTGCGACTGCGCCATGGACTGACAGTCTGGATTGCCTGACAAAGCAGATCACGGCCTTCGCCCGCGCGCCCGTTTCTTCTTGCTGAAAATATCCTCGGGGGGTCTGGGGGGCAGACAGCCCCCCAGCTTACCTGCGGGGTCTGGGGGGCAGACAGCCCCCCGGCTTACCTGCGGGGTCTGGGAGGCGGCAGCCCCCCGGCTTACCTGCGGGGTCTGGGAGGCGGCAGCCCCCTGCTAACCGGTCAACCGCATGTCGCGGCAGCGGTCTCTCCGAAGGCCCGGTATTTGCGCCAGAAAATCCCGTGGCTCTGATTGTCGGATTGCCGGATATCCTGCGCCATCTGAGGGTCGCGGAAAAACCGCGCGGCCATGCGTTGGTCGCTGCGCGATAGTGTCCGGTCCGCAACCTGTTGGATACAGGTGCACAAACGCAAGGATCGCGCTTTGCGGTCCGATGCCATGCAGGCGCGGTCAATCGGACCTGCCATTACCATAGAGGGTGCCATAAACACGGCCGCCGGGGCCATGACCGCAGCCAATGCGGCCACCATGATAAATTTTCTCATCCTGTGCCTCTGATCCAATGCCACTGCCCCGGCCTTTGCGGCCATGTTGCGTGCGGCGTAACTGCTCTGACATTACTATGCCTCAGCTTGCCGCGCGGATCAATCGTTCTGAACAGCCTGCGGCACTGTGGACGATGCGCCTGCGGCACTGTGCTCAGCACTGCCCTGCAAAACACCATGCATCACGCCTGGCAGCGCCCTTTGCGGCCTGATACGCGCACCCGCCCGGCAGGGGCTTTGCGGCACTGGCCGCGTCAATGCGTCAGGGGTCGTGTCTCGAAAGTGGTGGAAATTCTCCGGCGGCGTCCTCCGAGCTGGTT
>JBLRWJ010000245.1:0-1787 GCA_047921315.1 Rhodobacterales bacterium
CAGCAGCCTGCAGGCCGGTGCCATAGCGGAACCCGTCCTGCGTGCCGGCCTCTCTGCCCACAACACCGTAGAGGTTGGGGCCGGTTCTGCCGCCCTTGACGATATCGGTGCCGTCATCGGCCTGCACCATGTGGCATGCCTTGCATTTGTTGAACTCGCGCTCGCCCTTGGCGGCATCGCCTTCTGCGAAGGCAGGTGCAGAGAGGGCCAGCAGAGCGGCGGAGGCTGTAACCATAAATTTCATCATAAGACCTCTTGAGTTTTGGTGGGTAGCCATGTGTGAATGGTGGTTTTCACCACTATTGATAGCCATATAGATATAGTGCGCAACAAAGAATGCAATCTTCCGTGGGGGCTGCGACTATTCGTCGAACACCTCCCGGAACTTGGATTTCAGGGCCGCATCCAGCGTGGGCAGATCGCTTTGCAGGCCAAGATCGCGCAGGCTGGTGACGCCATAATCCGCAAGACCACAGGGCACGATCCCCGAAAAATGCGCCAGATCGGGGGCAACATTGATCGAGATGCCATGAAAGCTGATCCATTTGCGCAAACGGATGCCGATGGCGGCGATCTTGTCTTCGGCCAAGGTGCCCGCCGCTGTCCGCGGTTTGTCAGGCCGTTCAACCCAGACACCGACGCGCCCGGCGCGGATATGCCCCGTCACGCCAAGATCCGCCAGTGATCCGATCACCCATGTTTCAAGTTGCTGCACAAAGCGGCGCACATCATGGCCGCGCCGCCCCACATCAAGCATCACATAGATCACGCGCTGGCCGGGGCCGTGATAGGTATACTGGCCACCGCGTTTGGACGGATAGACGGGAAAGCGGCCGGGATCGACCAGATCCTGCGCCTGTGCGCTGGTGCCTGCGGTATAAAGCGGCGGATGTTCCAGCAGCCAGATAGCCTCTGTGGCGCTGGCCTGTGCAATCGCGGCAACGCGCTGTTCCATCCAGTGTTCGGCCAGACGGTAATCTGTTAATCCGGGCGATGTGATCCATTCAACCATGTCGTGCATATCCTTGCCGCGCGCGGGCGATACTTTGCTTCAAGATGCGCCCCGTGCATTCTTGCTTTGGAAAAGACAGATCCTGAGGTGCTTTTTTACGGTATTTTAGCATTTCTGGGGGATTTTAAGATGAATGGTACACGGTTCAGATTGGGTCTGACAGCCGCTTTATGTCTTTCACGACCCGCAACGCAAGCCAATGCTGACCGTCTGGGTGCGGCCATCATGGGCGGGTTCATCGGCCGCGTGATTGTGAATGCGGCCCATAAGAACAAGCGGGCGGCGCCCACAACCACGACACGCAATGCGCAGCCCCGCAGCACGGTGAACACGGCCGCGCGGGCAAGCGCGGCTACAGCCGGGCTGGGGGCATCCAGCCGCTGCCCATGATGACCCCGCCCACCGCTGATGCCCCATCGCTGGCCAATCTGTCAGACCCCGATCTTGCGCTGAGCGAGCAGTTCTGCCTGACCCGGACATATCCCATCGGCAAGGGCGAGGATATGGTCGCCAAGGTGCAGGGGCTGACACAGGCGCAGGTTGACCGGCAATGCGATGCCTTTGGTCCGGCCTTGGCGCAAATTGGCGCAACACGCAGAACAGGGGCCACGCAGGCCCCTGTTTGTCCATCCGCAGCCCAATGTGGCGCAAGGATGACGGCGCGTGCATTTATCCCCTTCACAAGCCAAGAGGCTTTGTCTATACGGCCCCTCGTTACCTGATCACGTGCGGTCGTGGCGGAATGGTAGACGCGCAGCGTTGAGGTCGCTGTGGG
>JBLRWJ010000246.1:0-1765 GCA_047921315.1 Rhodobacterales bacterium
GGCCACCCGCGTTGCCCTTCTGCGCGAGATGGTGACGATTTCGCGGATCATGGACACCTCCATGGGCTGGCGGCCTGATGCGCAATCAACCGGGTTGCTGATCTCTGTGCAGATGAATGATCCGCAAGTGGCCGCCGATGTGGCCAATACATTCCTTGAAATGGTGCTGTCCGAAGGGCGCAACCGCGCCACCAGCCGGGCCGAGGATACGCTGGCCTTCTTTGCGGCCGAAGAACAGCGCGTCACCACCCAGATGGCCGAGGTTGAAAGCGGGATTGCCGCCCTCAAGACCGAATTTGCAGACGCCTTGCCGGATGCGGCCGCCACGCGGGCAGAACAGTTGCAACAGTTGCGCGCCGCACAGCTGGCGCTGGAGCAGCAGATCATCACCTTCGAGCAGGGCCGCGACCGTCTGCGCTTTGACGAGGCAGCCCGTCAGGAGGCGGTCTTTGCCCAGCAGGCCAGCCTTGTCACCGAACGGATCGAGGAGATCCGCGCCCTCAATGACATCGCCCCCGAGGTTGAGCGCCAGCTGAACCAGATGGAGCGGACCCGCATGCGCCTGCAGGAAGAATTTACCGCGATCACCACCCGCAGGGCAGGGGCGGCGATGACCCAGCTTTTGGAAAGCCGCGATCAGTCAGAGCGGTTCGAAGTGCTGGAACATGCCATCGCGCCGGAACTGCCCGTTGGCTCCAGCCGTAGCAAACTGATGATGGTGGGGATTGCCGCATCCCTGATGGGGGCGCTTGGCGTGCTGCTGGGTCTGGAATGGATCAGCCCCTATCTGCGCACCAGCACCCAGATTGAACGCGCCTTGGGCCTGCGCCCTGTTGTCGTGATCCCCGATCTGCGGGTGCCACCCTCACGGCGGCTGACCTGATTGCGGCTGCGCTGATTGCGGCGCGCCTTATTCGCCGCGGTTCAGCACCACACCCAAAAGCGGCGTGGATTCACCGATGCGGCGCATCACCTCGGACAGTTGCTCCGATGTCGTGACCCCACCACCAGACACCAGCAGCACCGCATCAAAATGATCCCGAAACGCCAGCACATCATCATGTGACAGCACCGATGGCATATCATAGAGCACGATATCAGGCTTCATTTCCGCCATCATCCTGTCCAGCGCGCGGGTTGTATCGGCATGTTTCAGGATTTCCGAGGCGTAGGATTCAACGCGGTCATTCAAGCCAATCGCAAGGTTTGGCCCGATCTTGAGCAGGTTTTGCCCCATCCGCATCAGATGCGATTCCACCGCGCGCCCGCCGCGCAAAAACGCCGCCATACTGCCCGGCGCCCGCGCGCCCAGCATCTGCGCCAGATGGCCGGGGCGGCGCATATCCATATCCAGCAAAACGGTGTGGCACCCCTCATAGCGCGATAGCGCAATCGCCAGATTGACCGCCGTAAACGTCTTGCCGCACCCATCGGTGGGCGAGGTGACAGCCACGCGTTTCCAGCCATTCTCGGCCAGCGCCAGCATCAGACGGGTGCGCAACACCTCGAACGCGGTATGGGCGGGATCGGTGCGGTTGGCGGTGATGACAAGATTGCGATCCAGCAACGCCTCATTCACCGATATATGCGCCATGTCGTTCCAGCTATCGACAAGACGGGGCGCAGGAAACCGCGCCTCAGCCCCCAGCACAGCAGGAACAGGCGCATCATGCGGCGCCTGCTCGAAAATCCGGGATAACATCTTGCCGCGCGCATCCTTGCCCAAACGGGGCGTCTTGCGGCGTCTGGAAACATACTCTTTCAT
>JBLRWJ010000247.1:0-1765 GCA_047921315.1 Rhodobacterales bacterium
CCACGACCTTGATGTCCTTGAGGGTCTGGATCGCCTCGCCCGAGCGGATCAGCACGCCGCGCTCAGCCCCCATACCGGAGCCCACCATCAGCGCGGTCGGCGTAGCCAGCCCAAGCGCACAGGGACAGGCGATAACCAACACCGCAATCATGGCAAGGATCGCTCCCATCAGCGGCGAAATCTCGGGGTTGACCCAAGGCAGGAAACTCGCACCCCATTCAAGGATAGGGCGCAAACTGTCTGCAAAAGCCAACCAGATACCGAAAGTACCAAGTGCGATGACCAGAACGGCAGGCACAAAATACCCCGTCAACCGATCGGCTAGTTCTTGAATCGGCACCTTGGAACCTTGCGCTTCCTCGACCAACTTGATGACCTGACTGAGAAAAGTGTCAGCCCCCACGCGGGTGGCGCGCACTTTCAACACGCCCTCTTTGTTGATCGTGGCACCGATCACAGTGTCCCCGGACCCCTTTTCGACAGGCACGGATTCCCCTGTGGCGATGGATTCATCCAGATGACTGTTGCCATCCACTATCTCGCCATCTGTTGGTACCTTTGAACCGGGGCGCACCACCATGATGTCGCCGGGCTGCAATTCGGCCACGGGCACCTCGACCTCCACGCCGTTGCGCAGCACCGATGCCGTCTTTGCGCCCATCGTGATCAGCCGCTTGATCGCCTGACTGGCGCGGCCCTTGGCGCGGGCTTCCAGATACCGCCCGACAAGGTGGAAGGTCATAATGGTGGCGGCCATTTCGATGAAGGACGTCATCGGCCAGATAAAGCCCGCCAACCCGATCAGATAGGGCGGCAGGCTGCCCATCGAGATCAGCACATCCATATTCGCCGTGCGGTTTGTCAGCGAGCGCCAGGCCGAGACATGCGTGGCCCAACCGCCGAACAGAAACACTACCGGAAAGGCCAGAATTGCGACGATTGCCAGATATCCCGGGATTGGTTGCCAGAACATATGCGGGACCATCAGCACCATGATCAGCGTGGCAGGGATGGCCGCGATCCACAGCCGTTTCCATGCGCGGGTCAGGTAGCGGTCTTCTGACGCGGCATCACTGACGTGATTAGGTGTCTGGCCTTCCTCAAATGCGTCAACTTCATAGCCCGCACGCTCGACCGCTGCGCGGATGGACTGCGCATCGGTCTGGCCTGCATCGAATGTCACCCGAACCCGGTGATTGCTGATATTGGTGTCCAGGCTCTCGATCCCCGGCAGGCGGCGGATGGACCCAGCGACAAGGCCTGCACAATGGTCGCTGCCCATGCCCGGCACAGTCAGCCTGACGTCGCGCGACGTTTTTGCTCCCGCGCTATCCTCGACTTCATACCCCCCGCGCTCGATTGCGGCCTTCAGATCGGCTGCGCTGAGTTTGCCGCCATCATAGGTCACGCGGGCGCGATGCGCGGCGATGTTTGTCCGAATGTCGCTCACCCCGTCCAAGCGGTTCAGCGAGGTCCGCACAAGCCCTGCGCAGTGATCGCTGCCCATGCCGGGAATGGTGAAGCTGGTGGTCTGTGTTCTGTCTTGCGTCCTGGTCGTCATGATCTGTCCTCCGAATACGGTCTGACTGGGCCTGCTGTGACAGCAGCCTTGAATATCCAAGCCAAGGCGGCTTGGGTGGTTTGGGTCAGGACAGAATCGGAGGCTGTATCAGCGGCAGGGTTTTTTGGCCGTGGCGCAAGGCGCTATACGGCGTGCGGATCGCGCGATTTTGCAAAACAAGCGCCGATGGGGCCGCCAATTCAA
>JBLRWJ010000248.1:0-1750 GCA_047921315.1 Rhodobacterales bacterium
ATCAACATGGCGCGGCTGGTCAGCGACCCTTTCGGCAAAAAAGCGCGGCTGGACCCCAAAGCCCTGACCGATCTGGTCGCGGTGGCCGTGCGGATGATGGATAACGTGGTGGATGCCAGCCGCTTTCCGCTGGAGGCGCAAGCCCAGGAGGCGCAGGCAAAGCGCCGCATCGGGTTGGGTGTCACGGGTCTGGCCGATGCGCTGCTGATGGTCGGCCTGCGCTACGGCTCGGAGGAGGCGGCGCGTCAGACCGAGGAATGGCTGCACGCGATCGCCCGCGCCGCATATCTGGCCTCAGTGGATTTGGCTAAGGAAAAAGGCGCATTCCCGCTGTTTGATGCGGAAAAATATCTGGCCTCCGGCACGATGCGCGCGATGGACGAGGACGTGCGCGAGGCGATCCGCACCCATGGCATCCGCAACGCGCTTCTCACCTCTATCGCGCCGACGGGCACGATCAGCCTTTATGCGGGCAACGTCTCCTCGGGGATCGAGCCGGTCTTTGCTTATGCCTATACCCGCAAGGTGTTGCAAAAAGATGGCAGCCGCACCGAGGAAGAAGTGGTGGATTACGCCGTGCAGATGTGGCGCGAGAAATTCGGCGATGCGGCGCTGCCGGACTATTTCGTCAACGCGCAAACGCTGGCCCCGCTGGACCATGTGCGGATGCAGGCCGCAGCACAGAAATGGGTGGACAGTTCGATTTCCAAGACGATCAACTGCCCCGAAGATATCAGCTTTGACGATTTCAAAGAGGTCTATATGGCCGCGTGGGACCAAGGTTGCAAAGGCTGCACCACCTACCGGCCCAATGATATCACAGGCTCCGTGCTGAGCGTATCCGAGGCAACCGAAAAAACCCCAGAGGCCGACCAGGGCGCGGATGTCATCTATATGTCCGAACCGCTGGACCGCCCGCAGGCGCTGGAGGGCAACACCTACAAGCTGAAATGGCCAGATAGCGAACATGCGATCTATCTGACGGTCAATGATATCATCATCAACGGCCACCGCCGCCCGTTCGAGGTGTTCATCAACTCCAAGAATATGGAGCATTTTGCATGGACCGTGGCGCTGACGCGGATGATCTCGGCCGTATTCCGGCGCGGCGGCGATGTTTCTTTTGTGGTGGAGGAGTTGAAAGCCGTCTTTGACCCGCGCGGGGGGGCCTGGATGGGCGGCAAATATATTCCCTCGATTTTGGCGGCGATTGGCGGCGTGATCGAACGGCACTTGATCTCGATCGGCTTTATCGCGGGCGAAGGACAGGGCCTTAAGGCTGACCCGCAGGCCAATGTCGTCGGCCTGGAACCGCCGCGCGGCAAAGCCTGCCCGTCATGCGGCCAATATGAGATGCGCATGATCGAAGGCTGCATGACCTGCGCCAGTTGCGGCCATTCCAAATGCGGGTGAGGGGAACCGAGAAAAATCATAACCCTGCGCAGGCGAAACCAACAGCCTGCGCAGGGTCTATCAAGTGCTTTTTTGAAGTTGGAAGAAAAGGGTCAGGACCCATTGAATGCAGCGCCTGAGCGTGATTGACCGCGCAAAAACGGAGCGGTGATATGTCTGATCTTTTCTGGCTGACCGATGCGCAGATGGCGCATCTGGTGCCCTATGTCCCGACCTCTCACGGCAAGCCAAGGGCGGCATGAACACCAGGCTGCACGCCATCTGCGACAGCGAGGGCCGCCCGCTCGACCTCTTCGTCACTGCGGGTCAGGTCAGCGACACGATATGATCGCTGCCC
>JBLRWJ010000249.1:0-1748 GCA_047921315.1 Rhodobacterales bacterium
GGTGCCGCCGGGCGGGGGATATCGGCGATGGCGCGTGTTATGCAGAGGTCTTTTACCGCGACATCTTTGACGACATCGTGTCAGTGTTTCCGGGCGCGGCAGGGTTTGCGGGCTTGGCAAAAGCATCCTGACAACCGCAGATCGTTATTCGGCGACACAGTCCGCAAAGTAATGCACCGTGCCATCGGCGGCGGTTTCCTGCACCAGACCGTGAATATCCGTTTCAAACCCCGGACATTCACGCGCGAATGCGCGGTTGAACTTGAGGTAGTCAACGATTTTGCGGTTGAACACCTCTCCGGGGATCAGCAGCGGGATACCGGGCGGATAGGGTGTGACAAGGCTGGTGGTAATACGCCCTTCCAGTTGATCAATCGGCACGCGTTGCGTGGAACGCCGCGCGATATGGGCATAGGCATCGCTGGGTTTCATCGCGGGGGTCAGATCGCTCAGGTAGATCTCGGTTGACAGGATCGCCACGTCATATTTGGCGTATTGGCTATGCACATGCTGGCACAGATCGCGCAGCCGCATGTTTTCATAGCGCGGCTGCTTGGCGCAGAATTCCGGCATCGCACGCCACATCGGCTGGTTCTTGGCATAGTCATCCTTGAACTGTTGCAGCGCGGTCAGCAACGTGTTCCAGCGCCCCTTGGTGATGCCGATGGTGAACATGATGAAAAAGCTGTAAAGCCCGGTTTTTTCCACCACAACGCCGTGTTCGGCCAGATATTTGGTGACGATTGACGCGGGAATGCCGGTATCCTCGAACCGGCCATCAAGGTTCAGACCGGGTGTGATGATCGTGGCCTTGATCGGGTCCAGCATGTTGAAACCGGGGGCCATGTCGCCAAACCCATGCCAGCTATCGGCCCCGTCCGAGGCTTGCACCCCGTCCGCATCGGTGCGTTTGAGCACCCAATCCTTGGTGCGGCCAATGCCCTCTTCGCTCAACTCGTCCGGTCCCCAGACTTTGAACCACCAGTCATCCGCGCCGTATTCTTCGTCAATCTTGCGCATGGCGCGGCGGAAATCGAGCGACTCTTCGATGCTTTCCTCCACCAGCGCGGTGCCGCCCGGCGGTTCCATCATCGCGGCGGCAACATCGCAACTGGCGATGATGCTATATTGCGGGCTGGTGGAAATATGCATCAGATAGGCCTCGTTGAACAGATGCCTGTCCAGCGGGGTATCCTGACTGTCCTGCACCAGAACATGGCTGGCCTGAGAGATCCCCGCCAAGGCTTTGTGCAAAGATTGCGTGGCATAGGTGACCGAATGTTTGGGCCGCGCACGCTTGCGCCCCATGGCGTGGAAATTGCCATAGAACGGATGGAAAGAGGCATGCGGCAACCATGCCTCGTCGAAATGCAGGTTGTCGACATAACCATCCAGCAGGCCCTTGATGGTTTCGGTATTGTAAAGCACGCCATCATAGGTGGATTGCGTCAACGTCATGATGCGCGGCTTCACCGTGTCCGCATCGACGCCAGCCAGCAGCGGGTTGGCGCGGATGCGGGCCTTGATCGCCTCCACCTCGAAGGCGCTTTGCTGGATCGGGCCGATGATACCGTAATGGTTGCGCGTGGGTTTCAGAAAGACCGGGATCGCGCCCGTCATGATGATACTGTGCAGAATGGATTTGTGGCAGTTGCGATCCACCAGAACCACGTCACCGGGGGCGACGGTGTGATGCCAGACCATCTTGTTCGAGGTGGAGGTGCCGTTGGTCACGAAAAAGCAGTGAT
>JBLRWJ010000250.1:0-1746 GCA_047921315.1 Rhodobacterales bacterium
GCGCCTCGGATCCGGCATCAGTCAGCTCGTAGCGGATATGCACGCGGTGATCGACGGCACCCCGAAAGCCGTGCAAGCCGCGCGCGAGCGTCTCGGCAAAGCCCACATCACGCACGCCCAATTCGCCCTCGGCAAAGCTGATGCCGTGGAACGCCGTCGTCACACCTGCCGCCGCCATGCGCCGGTCAATGGCATCCAGCGCCACTTGCAGCGGAAAAAAGGCGTTGGGGCGGGGTTCCACCTCTTTTTCAATCGCATCGCCGTGCAGGTCGATCAGACCGGGCAAGAGCAGATCACCGCGTAGATCAAGACAGGTTGCCCCCTTGGGCGCGTCTCCGTTCAGCGCCATGATATGTCCATCTTCAACCGTGACACTGCCATGATGCAGGCCATCAGCCGTCACGATGCGCGCGTTTTCCAGATGCAGGCTCATGCCGCCACCTCGAACGCCTTGCGTTCCACCGTAATTGTCACATCGGCCAGCCGTTCGACAATGGCCATGTCGTGAAAGATGCCGACCATGGCGGCACCGTTCGCTTTGGCGGCCTCGATCATCGCGCAGACGTTTTCGCGTGCGACAGGGTCCAGCGACGCGGTGGGTTCGTCCAGCAGCATCAGCCGTCCCCCTTGGGTAAAGCTGCGCGCAATGTTCACACGCTGGCGTTCCCCGCCCGAGAAGGTTGCAGGCGTCGCATCCCAAAGCTGTTCGGGGATCGCCAGCGCCGCAAGCATCTTTGCGGCCTTGTCATGGGCGGCATCACGGTCCACGCCCTGTTGCAGCAGGGGCCGGGCCACCACGTCCAGCGTGGACAGGCGCGGCAGGCAATGCAGGAACTGCGTCACAAAGCCGATCTCGGACCGGCGCAGGTCGGTGATCTGCGTTTCGGGCGCGGTCACAAGGTCCACCAGATCGCCCGCAGCACTGCGATACAGAACCTGCCCCGTTGATGGCACATAGGTGCGGTAGATCGCCTTCAACAGCGAAGATTTCCCCGCCCCCGATGGCCCCACCAGCGCCGCAAGTTGGCCCGGCTTCAAATCAAAGTTGATCCCCTCGGCAGCGGGCACATGTTTGGCGCGGTCGTGGATGTAGAACCCCTTACCCAGATCGCGCACGGAAAGAATATTGTCCATCAGGCCCTCACAATGCGCTGGAAACAAGTTGCTGGGTATAGGCCGCCTGCGGATCCTCAAGGATCTGGTCGGTCAGCCCCGACTCAATAATGCGGCCATATTTCATCACGATAGTGCGGGTGGTCAGGTGGCGCACCACGCCAAGGTCGTGGGTCACGACTAGCATGGACACGCCCGTGACCTCTTGCAACTCCATGATCAGATCAAGGATGCGCGCCTGCACCGACAGATCGAGCCCCGTGGTCACCTCGTCCAGCAACAGCAGCGGCGCGCCGGTGGACAGCGCGCGGGCAATCTGCACCCGCTGCTGCATCCCGCCCGAGAAATTGCGCGGCAGTTCATCCATCCGCGCAGGCGGCACCTCGGTGCGCGCCAGCAGCGCCGTGGCCTTTTCGCGGATCACCCGGTAGCTGAGTTCATCCGACATCAGCAGCCGCTCGGCGATGTTGCCCCCCGCTGATATGTCGAAGTTCAACCCAAGTGACGGGTTCTGATAGACCATGCCCATGCGGGTATCGCGCAGACGCAGTTGCTGTGCCTCATTCAGCGAAAACAGGTCATGCGCCTGGCCTTCGTCGTGGAATGTGGCGCGGCCCGAGGTCGGCTTGTCAT
>JBLRWJ010000251.1:0-1704 GCA_047921315.1 Rhodobacterales bacterium
CGCGCGCGGCGGCTTTCAGCCCGTCGAAGGCGGGCGGCAGATCGGCGCGGATCACATCCGTCCAAGTGGTGGCCCCGCCGATGCGCCAGCCATCCGCGTTGCGGGCAATACCGCGCAGGCCGGGAATGCGGGTGATATCGACCAGATCGCTAAGCAGAGGCCGCGTACCTTGCGCCGGAAACCAGTCCGTCCCGCCTGCAATCACGGCGGCCTGCCCGCTTTGCAACGCAGTCAGCGCCTCAGGCAATGATGCGGCAACCAGATAAGCCATTGCTTTTCCCCAGTTCGGACCGCCGGAATGATGCGGCCTTCATTTTGTTTGCATACTAATAAGAAATCGGGGCAGCCCCGCCTGTCAAATCAAATATGCGGCTCAGCCCACGAAAGCGCGTTCGACTACGAAGGTTGCCGGTTTGTTGTTCGCCCCCTCGACCAGCCCGAACCCTTCCAGTGCGGCCTTGGTGTCGCGCAGCATCTCCACCGACCCGCAGATCATGCCGCGATCCGTGGCCGCGTCGAGCGGCGGCAGGCCGAGGTCCGCGAACATCCGGCCAGAGGCCATCAGATCGGTCTGCCGCCCCATACGCGCCGAGGCTTCGCGTGTCGTCGTTGCATAGTGGATCAACCCGCCCGCCATCTCGCCCACCAAGGGATCGGCGCGCAGATCGCGGACCAGATCGAAGCCATAGGTCAACTCATCCACATCGCGACAGGTATGGCAGAGGATCACTTGCGCGAATTTCTCGTAGGTTTCGGGATCACGGATCAGGCTGGCAAAGGGCGCAATGCCGGTGCCGGTGGCGAACATGTATAGCCGCTGGCCCGGCAGCAGCGCATCCAGCACCAGTGTGCCGGTGGGCTTTTTCTTCATCAGCACCGTGTCACCAGGCTGGATACGCTGCAGATGCTCGGTCAGCGGGCCATCCGGCACCTTGATCGAGTAGAACTCGATCTCGTCATCCCATGCGGGCGAGGCGATGGAATAGGCGCGCATCACGGGCTTGGCCGCACTGGGCAGACCGATCATCACGAACTCGCCCGACCGGAAGCGGAAGGCTGCGGGCCGCGTGATGCGGAAGCGGAACAGACGGTCGGTATCGTGCTGCACCTGCGTCACGGTCTGCACGAACATGCCCTCGGGCGTGGGGAAGCTGTGCAGTTGCGGGGGATCGATCAGGGACATGCGCTTTCCTCAGGCTGAATCATCTTGCTTTTTTGTTAGTATACAAACAAATTACCTGTCAATGAATTTGAAGTGACGGACGCCACCTGCCCTCTTGATCCGTGCAACAATTCTGTTAGCGTTCTAACAAATCATCAGGAGTAACCCATGGCCGACGCCGCCCCCCAGACGCAGGATGCAACCCACAAGCTGGTGATCCGCAACATCGGCCTGATGCTGTCGGGCAAGATGGAACAGCCGATCTATGACGCCGATTGCCTGATCGCGGTGGGCGGCAAAATTCTGGAATGGGGCTATGCTAGGGATATGGACCTCGAAGATGCCGATCTGGTGATCGATGCCAATGGCTGCACGCTGGCACCCGGCCTGATCGACAGCCATGTGCACCCCGTGGTGGGCGATTACACCCCGCGCCAGCAGCAGTTGCACTGGATCGACTCGACGCTGCATGGCGGGGTGACCACGCTGATCTCGGCGGGCGAGGTGCATATGCCGGGGCGGCCCAAGGATATCGTGGGGCT
>JBLRWJ010000252.1:0-1675 GCA_047921315.1 Rhodobacterales bacterium
CCAGGCAGGCGCTGCCCTCATCCTGGGGCCAGAACGGTGTCATGCAGAGGTCTTTCAGAGGGTTTGTTAGAGCCTTTTGTAGACAACGGCGCGCCAGTTTCGGCGAACCGTCAGGACTTGCCAACGTGCTATTTCTTCTACCATTCGATCTGGGCATTGCGTGCAGACGCCATTCGCACGCCGGGTGGTCAGGGTCCGTGGGATTGCATGGGGAACCGGATCAAACCGTATCCGACAGAAGGGTGTCTGGACGTTCACAGTCTTGAAGATATCAAAACGACTGAAGAGTGGATCAAGGCGCACAATCTGCCTTTCCCAGACTTCAATCGCGGCCAATAGCCCCCCACCCATCGCAGGATCAGCCGCGTCCATGAAGGGGCGGGGGCGCAATTGGCGTCTATCCTGCGGCGGTTGCCGTGCTATCCCCCTATGGCGCGTCCGGTTTGGGGGCAAAGCGCAGGTCAACCCAGCGGCCTTGGGGGATGTCGCGCGCGGTGCCGGGGCCCCATGACATGGTTTCCATCGCCCAATGCGGCACGCTGGTCTGGATGGTCAGGCGGCGGGCAGGCGCGTCATAGCTGGTCTTGATGAACACCAGCCGGTTGCCATTGGCGTCTTGCGGCACCTCGATCTGCCAACCGGACAGGGCCAGCGGCTCCACATCGGCCAAGGCGTAATGTCCCACGCCCAGCCGCGTGAAGGCCGCGCCAACGGGTTGCACCGGTTCCTCGGTGCCATCCGCAAACAGCCGCACCACGGGCGAGGCCTCTTTGATAAAGCCATTGGCATCCACCGTGGTGGTGCGCTGTGACCAGACCAGCCACCATGGCGACCACGTTGTGCCATTGTAGACACGGTGATATTCATACCCGTCCTGTGTGGTGCCGCCACATTGCCGCGAAATCTGAAAGATGCGCGATCCGGCGCTGTCGCGGATCACCTGCACATTGTTGGAGAAAAGCGATCCGGTGGCAGGCGGGCGATTGGCGGCGGTGTTGGGATAGCCGAAAATGCCCTGGACCGTGTAATCATCCAGATCATTCGCAAGGCTGGGCAGATTGCCCGCCATGCCGATGTTGAAATCCCCCACCTTCAGGATGCGGCCCGCGGTGCTATCGGTTGCGCTGGTCGT
Source organism: Rhodobacterales bacterium (assembly GCA_047921315.1). Taxonomy (GTDB): domain Bacteria; phylum Pseudomonadota; class Alphaproteobacteria; order Rhodobacterales; family Rhodobacteraceae; genus Seohaeicola. The sequence goes on from JBLRWJ010000252.1 coordinate 1,133, forward strand.
CACCGCGCCGGTGGCGGCAGTGCCAAGCCCCAGATTGTTGCGCGCAGCCGCCGCATCGGATGCGCCGGTGCCGCCATTGGCAAGGGCAAGCTGGCCAGAGACAGCCGCGGATTGGTGCAGCGCAATCGGGCCAAAACCAACAGAGGCGCCCGCGCGGCGCAGCACCTGATGGTCACTGCCTGCGGTAATATCCCCCACAACCCCGGCCGAGCCGCCAGAGCGCCCCATGATGCTGCGCGCAGGGCCGTGGGCCAGAGCGGTGCGGGTGATGCTGTTGGTTGGCAACCCTATGGCGCCGCCAACATTCAGCCCGTTTGGCAGGCTGACCAGCCCTGAGGCGCGATTGGCCGTTACCGCGTCAAACCATGCCACGCCATCCGCGCTGACCTTGACCGAGAAATCATCCCCCCCCGCCAGCCCCATTTCAGCCCGGCCAGACCAGCCGGACTGAAACAGCAGGCTGGCGGTATCCGTGGCCTCTGCCTTGTTGATCTTGAGCTGATGATCCGCCCCATTATGGCTGAGCAGGGTGGCATCGCTGAC
>JBLRWJ010000253.1:0-1673 GCA_047921315.1 Rhodobacterales bacterium
TCTGCCTGACCTACAGACCTGCGCCTACATCTGCCAAATCGCCGTGCCGGGGGGCAGCCCGGCGATGCGCGGCGGCCCAACACGTTGCAACGGCTGGGTTTCATGCGATGTCGGCGCATTCGGCCCCGGCCCGCCAGAGCGCCAGCCCAGGCAGGCGCTGCCCTCATCCTCGGGCCGGAACGGTATCATGCAGAGGTCTTAGCTTGGCCTTTTTCACGGGGCTTGCGGCGCTTTGACTGGCAGTCCCTACTTGCAGCCCTCTCAGGCTTGGGTAACGTGATGCGTGGCAGGTGATATGGGGGCAAGGAAGTCATGCAGACACGGATCGGGATCATCGGAGGATCGGGCCTTTACCAGTTGGACGATCTGGAACAGCCCGCATGGATCAGCGTTGAGACGCCATGGGGCGCACCATCGGACCAGATCCTGACCGGCGTGCTGGACGGGGTGGCGATGGCCTTTCTGCCCCGGCACGGGCGTGGCCATGTCCATGCGCCATCCGATGTGCCCTACCGCGCCAATATCGACGCGCTCAAACGGTTGGGGGTCACCGATGTGATCAGCGTCAGCGCCTGCGGCTCGTTCCGCGCGGATCTGGCACCGGGGGATTTCCTGATCGTGGATCAGTTCATCGACCGCACAACAGGCCGCGCTTCAAGCTTTTTCGGCGCAGGCTGCGTGGCCCATGTCAGCCTTGCGCATCCGACCTGCCCGCGCCTGTCCGCCGCCTGCGCCACAGCGGCACGCGGCGCAGGCGTGAGCCTGCATGAGGGCGGCACCTATCTGGCAATGGAGGGGCCGCAGTTTTCCACACTGGCGGAATCGAAACTCTACCGTGAGGTCTGGGGATGTGACGTGATCGGCATGACCAATATGCCGGAGGCAAAGCTCGCCCGCGAGGCCGAGATTTGCTATGCCAGCGTGGCGATGGTGACCGATTACGATTGCTGGCATCCCGATCACGATCAGGTGGATGTGGCGCAGGTGATCGCCACGCTGGGGGCCAATGCGGCCCATGCCCGCGCGCTGGTAGCGGCCTTGCCGCGCCTGTTGGGGCCTGATCGCGCGCCCTGCCCGCATGGCTGCGACCGCGCCTTGGACAACGCCATCATGACCGCAGCTGACAAACGCGACCCCGCGCTGTTGGCGCGCCTTGATGCCGTGGCTGGCCGCGTTCTATAGACATCGGGTCTGAACCCCATTGGAGCCGCCATGAAAACCGTCAAGGATTACATCCGCACCATCGTCGATTTCCCCCATGATGGTATCCTGTTCCGCGATGTCACCACGCTGTTTGCCGATCCGCGCGGTTTCCGCATGGCCGTGGACCAGATGTTGCACCCCTATGCGGGCCAGCGCATCGACGCGGTGGTGGGGCTGGAGGCGCGCGGCTTTATCCTTGGCGGGGCCATCGCGCATCAGCTGGGCACCGGTTTTGTGCCGGTCCGCAAAAAAGGCAAACTGCCGGGGCGCACGATCAGCCAGGACTACTCATTAGAATATGGCGAGGCGATTGTCGAAATCCACGAAGATGCCCTGCAGGCAGGACAGCGTGTGCTGATCGTCGATGACCTGCTGGCCACGGGTGGCACCGCCGAGGCGGGTATCCGGCTGGTTGAACGCTTGGGCGCAGTGATCACCGGCTGCGCCTTTATCGTGGATCTGCCCGATCT
>JBLRWJ010000254.1:0-1660 GCA_047921315.1 Rhodobacterales bacterium
GCCTTGTCGGCCAGGAACATGATGATCTGCTTGCGCGCGGCGCTGCCGAAGCGGCGTTCGGCGCATTCGTTCGCGACACGCCAGCTCATTGCAGCGCCCCGCAAGGGCCTATACCGGCCTCAACTTGTACAGGTTTTGTACAGAAATCCTGTCTGCCGCCCCAAATTTCCCGGGGAATTAAACGGGCGTTTCTGCAGCCGCCTTTGCAAGCCCCTGACAAAACGCCATATTTTGTTGGGTTTTTTGGTGACCCCGGCAGGATTCGAACCTGCAACCTGCCCCTTAGGAGGGGGCTGCTCTATCCAGTTGAGCCACGGGACCACGTGAAATTCTCTTAGCCCGGCTTGCGTGCTTGAACAAGTCCGGCGCTTGTCGCAATGTTGGGGTAAACGAACTGACAGAAAGCACATGGTGTGAGCCGTAACGATAATCGCCCCTTGACCCTTCGTGACGTTTCCGAAGCCTCTGGGGTATCCGAGATGACGGTCAGCCGTGTTCTGCGCAACCGGGGCGATGTGTCGGCGGTGACACGTGACCGTGTGTTGCGGGCCGCCAAGGCGCTTGGCTATGTCCCCAACAAGATCGCGGGGGCCTTGGCCAGTCAGAGGGTCAATCTTGTCGCGGTGATTATCCCGTCGCTGTCCAACATGGTTTTCCCCGAAGTCATGACCGGCATCAGCCGCGTTCTTGAAAAGACCGATCTGCAGCCAGTGGTCGGCGTAACCGACTATCTGCCTGAAAAGGAAGAGAAGGTTCTTTATGAGATGCTGTCCTGGCGGCCATCGGGGGTGATTATCGCCGGGTTGGAGCATTCAGATGCATCGCGGGCGATGCTGCGTGCATCGGGTATTCCAGTGGTTGAGATCATGGATACTGATGGCACCCCTGTGGATGCGATGGTGGGTATTTCCCACCGTCGCGCCGGGCGTCAGATGGGTGAGGCTATTCTGGCTGGCGGGTATCGCAATATCGGCTTCATGGGCACCCAAATGCCACTGGACCACCGGGCGCGCAAACGGTTTGAGGGGTTTACGCAAGCCTTGGCCAAGGGTGGCGTCGAGGTGGCGGATCACGAGTTCTATTCGGGCGGGTCTGCACTGGCCAAGGGGCGGGAAATGACGCAAGCAATGCTGAAACGCAGCCCTGATCTGGATTTTCTCTATTTTTCGAATGACATGATTGGTGCAGGTGGCCTGCTGTGGTTGTTGGAACAGGGCTATGACATTCCGCGTCGGATCGGGCTGGCTGGCTTTAACGGGGTGGAGTTGCTGCAGGGTCTGCCACGCAAACTGGCCACAATGGATGCGTGCCGCGCCGAGATCGGCCGCCGCGCCGCCGAGATTATCGTGGCGCGCGCTGCGGGGGAAGAGGCGCAAACCTCTGTGGTGCTGACGCCGCAGATCAATTATGGCGATACTTTGCGCCTGCCCTGACCTGCGCGCGGCACATTGGATAACGGCCATGTTGCGCACCCAAACTGATCGCATGATCAGGCAGATGGGGCTCAATGGATATTTGCAGCAAGAAGAAACAGGCGCGCGTCTGGGGCAAATAGCGCTCATTTGAATTCAGCCCGCAGAATGAACGCATTTTTCTTCGAAAATGCAGCCTCATTCTGCAAGGAAAATGCACACATCCCATTAAACGCAATAGGCTTTAG
>JBLRWJ010000255.1:0-1651 GCA_047921315.1 Rhodobacterales bacterium
ATCGGGATTTTGAACATATGGCGCGGGATCAGATCCTTGAGCTTTTCCACCATGGAGCGGCCCCGCATCTCGGCGCGTTCGCGGTGCACCATGATCGAGAGCGCATCAACTGGTTCGTCATTCACAAGAATCGACATCTTGACCAGATTATCCTCGCGGTAACCGATCATCTGATAGTCAAAGCTGGCATAGCCTTTGGTCACGGATTTGAGGCGGTCGTAGAAATCGAACACCACCTCGTTCAGCGGCAGATCATACACCACCATGGCGCGGCTGCCCGCATAGGTCAGCTCCTGCTGGATGCCGCGCCGATCCTGACAGAGCTTGAGCACATCGCCAAGATAGTCATCAGGCACCAGAATCGTGGCCTTGATGCGCGGCTCTTCCAGATGGTCCACGATGGACAGGTCAGGCATATCGGCAGGGTTGTGCAATTCCTTCATCGTGCCGTCACGCATATAGACATGGTAAATCACCGAGGGCGCAGTCGTGATCAGATCGATGTTATATTCCCGTTCGATCCGGTCGCGGATCACTTCCAGATGCAGCAGGCCAAGGAAACCGCAGCGGAACCCGAAACCCAGCGCGGCAGAGGTTTCCATCTCGTAGCTGAAAGAGGCATCGTTCAGCGCCAGCTTTTCAATCGCGTCGCGCAGGTCTTCAAATTCGGAACTGTCCACGGGAAACAGGCCGCAGAACACCACAGGCTGCGAGGGTTTGAAGCCGGGCAGCGCTGTGGTTGCGCCCTTTTTCTCATGCGTGATCGTATCGCCCACGCGGGTATCGCGGACCTGTTTGATCTGCGCGGTGATAAACCCGATCTCGCCGGGGCCCAGCGCATCGACATTCTGCATCTGGGGGCGGAACACGCCGATCCGGTCGATCACATGAACCGAGCCGTTCTGCATCATCTTGATCCGGTCGCCCTTTTTCAGAACGCCGTCCATGATCCGCACCAGAACGACCACGCCAAGATAGGCGTCATACCAGCTATCGACCAGCATCGCGGTCAGTGGCGCGTCACGATCGCCCTTTGGGGCGGGCAGGCGTTGCACAATCGCCTCGAGCGTGTCCTTGATGCCGACCCCCGACTTGGCGCTCACGCGCAGCGCATCGGAGGCGTCAATCCCGATCACATCCTCGATCTGCGCCGCCACACGGTCACAATCCGCCGCCGGAAGGTCAATCTTGTTCAGGACGGGCACGATCTCATGATCGGCATCCAGCGCGTGATAGACATTGGCCAGCGTCTGCGCCTCAACACCCTGCGTGCTGTCCACCACCAGAAGCGAGCCTTCGACGGCGCGCATGGAGCGGCTGACCTCATAGGCGAAATCCACATGGCCGGGCGTATCAATCAGGTTGAGGACATATGTCTCACCGTCATCGGCCTTGTAGTCGATGCGCACGGTGTTGGCCTTGATCGTGATGCCCCGCTCACGTTCGATATCCATACTGTCGAGCAGCTGTTCCTTCATGTCCCGGTCCTGCACGGTGCCGGTGGATTGGATCAGCCGGTCGGCCAGGGTGGATTTCCCGTGGTCGATATGGGCAACGATGGAGAAATTACGGATGCGCGAAAGCTCTGTCATGCAAGGGGATATGATGGGGAAACGGGCGCTGGTCAAGGTGGCTTGCGTGTGCCTGACGC
>JBLRWJ010000256.1:0-1645 GCA_047921315.1 Rhodobacterales bacterium
TGGCGTGGCGTTCCAGCAGATGTGACAGAAATGCCTCGACGCGCGCGGGTGTCATCTCGGTGACAGCCCCTTGCGGCATGCCGTAAAGCGCGTCCGGGCCAAGGCCGTGCCCACCCATCGCGCCGTGTTGGCCGCGCATCATCTGGCCCATGGGCATGTCCCCTTGGCCCATCCTGCCCATCATGCCATGCCCCATAGGGGCCTCGGCCATGCCGCTCATTCGTCCGGGCACGGGGCCTTCCCCCTGCATGCCGCCCATTCGTCCGGCCATGTTACCCTCGCCCTGCATGCCGCCCTCGCGCATCATGCGCATCATCATCTGCATCATCTCGGGCGTCATCATGTCCATCATGCCCCCCATCGGCGCGTCACCCGGCGTGGGTACGCTGGTCTCGGCCTCCGGGTGATGGGCTGCGTGATCATCGCCGCTTGTCTGGGCGAATGCCGGTGCGCTGAAGGCCAGGATCATCGCTGCGGCAAGGATCTGTGGTGTTCGGGTGCGTGTTGTCATTGATCTTCTCCTTGGTTGGGTTGTGAAATGGGCTTTGGGTCAGTCGGTGCCGAACTGACGCCAACTGCGCCCGCCATCATCTGAGGTCAAGATTTCGCCCAGTTGTGTCGCGGTGAAGGCGCGGTCGGGATCGACGGGATCGGCGGCATAATAAAGCAGGAACCGCTGTTCAAAATCAGGATGCAGCTGTTCCCATGCCCCACCGTCCTCATCTCGGCGAAGCAATCCTTCGCCCAGAATGAAAGCATGGATCATCCCGTCCGCCATCACCTCGACAAAGCTGACAGGGGCATCTGTGGGATGGGCCCGCTGCCAATCGCGCGCATCCGCGTCGCTGACCCAAAGCCCCGTTTCCGTTGCGGCGTATAGCCGTTCGACAGAACGCGCCGATGCGGCGATGTTGATCAGCCCAAGCGGCGCATCCGCAACCTGTTCCCATGTCCGGCCACCGTCGCGGCTGCGCTGCAACCCGCCATAATTGCCCCAGACCACCGAAGGATCGGCCTTGCTGATATCCATCTGGTGGAAATCGACCGGACCATTCACCCCATCCGAGAGCTTCGCCCAACTCGCACCCCCATTGCTACTGGCGATCACCCCCAGATTGCCACCCCGCGCTGGGTGGCCGCTGGCAAGGAAACCACCGGGGGCCACTGGGTCAGCGACAAACCCCATAAGATCGTCACTGTGATCGGATATCTGGACGGTCAGGCCGGTGTCCAGATCCAGCGCATGTAACCCGTGATGGGTGGCGATCAGTAGCCGCCCACTGTCCTGCCCATCAACCGCAAGCCCGTGAATATGCGTGCGCGCAAGTAAATCGCTCAAAGGGGTTTCGGCACGCGCGCCAGTGCCAAGGGTCAGGAACAGCCCTGCCCCCCCAACAGCAATCGCCCCGCCAGCAAGCAAACTGCGCCGCGACTGGGATGTGTATGACTTACTACTCATGGTGAGTTCCTTCTATTTTTTTGATATCGACAGTAAGTTTCGCGCGTTTCAAGAGCAGTGAATTGCCGATGACTGACAGCGAACTGGCCGTCATGGCAATAACGCCAATCATCGGATGCAGAAGGCCAAGGGCAGCCACCGGGATGGCAGCAAGGTTGTAGAACCACGCCCAGAACAGGTTCTCGA
>JBLRWJ010000257.1:0-1579 GCA_047921315.1 Rhodobacterales bacterium
CGCAAGACCGTGACGCGCACAAGGTCAACCGCAAGCCGCACCAAAGCTGATGCTACCGCCAAAGCGCCAGCCAAGCCATGCGCGGCAGCAAAACCCGCAGCGGCAAAAGCGGCCAGCCCCAAAACAGCCACCTCGCGCGCAAAGGCCAAGCCAAGCGATGAGGTTGCCGCAGAAGGGGCAGAGGCGGAGGCAACGGCAGACGCGCCCGTGGCCAAAAAGCCTGCGCCGCGCAAGCGGGCGGCGAAACCTGCCAAGAAAGTGGCGGAGGCAACGCCATTGGCCGAAGCTGCCATGACCGAAGCTGCCATGACCGAAGCTGCCATGACCGAAGCTGCCGTGACCGAAGCTGCCGAGACAGTGGCCGGGGCTGCGACTGGGGCTGAGGCCGCGACAGTGTCAGAGGTCAAGGCACCGCAAGCACCTGTGGCCGAGACCCCGGCTGCAGAAACGCCCGTTCAGCCTGAAGCCGCCAAGGCCGAACCTGTTCAGACAGAGCCAGCAGTCGCCACAGCGGCACCAACGGCCCCGGAAGCCGCGGCCGCACCCGAGACATCCGCAGCGGATGACAACAAGCCGCGCCGCAAGGGATGGTGGTCTCTGGGCCGCTGATCCCGGCCTGGATCATTTTTCTAAAAAGACAAAAGAAACCGCCTCTTGGGGCGGTTTCTTCATGTCAGATCACGCATGTTTCAGCTATCAGGGCATCTCGCGTTCAATTGACTTCACCTCATGGAAGGGATGAATGCATGCATTCTGTCAAACGCGGTAGGCTATCATGACGCGGGGTCCGGGCCGGCAGGCCCCTTGCGTATCCGGTAAATCACATGCTCCGGTGCAGGGCTTTGGCCAAGATAGTCATGGCCTGCTTGCGCGCAGAAATGCGGCACATCCACAATCGCCGCCGGATCACTGGCCAAAAGGCAAAGCACAGCGCCCTCAGGCATCCCCGCCAGCGCCTTGCGCGCCTTCAGAACAGGCAAAGGGCAGAGCAGGCCAATGGCATCTATCACGATCATCTGGGTCATAACGGTCACATAGAAGGCTGATCACAGCCTGTCCACAATGATGTGACAAGGCGGCGCGTGACCTTGCCCGCACGATACCTTAAGCGGGTAGATATGTTTGGAATCGAGATCATCGACGCGGGCCTGATGCCCGCCATGTTTGTCGCACTGCTGGCGGGCGTTCTGTCTTTCCTCAGCCCCTGCGTCCTGCCGATCGTGCCGCCCTATCTGGCCTATATGAGCGGCGTGTCTCTGGCCGATCTGCAAAGCAAGACAGCCTCGCGCAACCGCGCGCTTTTACCCGCTTTGTTCTTTGTCATGGGCCTGTCGACGGTGTTCTTGTTTTTGGGCTTCACGGCCTCTGCCATCGGGGTAGCGTTCCTACAATATCAGGGATATTTCAATACTATAGCCGGCATTCTTGTGATGGGATTTGGGGCGCATTTCATCGGCGTCTGCCGGATTCCGTTTCTGGACCGCGAGGCGCGGCTGGATGCGGGCGATCAGGGCGGCACGGCCTTTGGGGCCTATGTGCTTGGCCTTGCCTTTGCCTTTGGCTGGACGCCCTGCATCGG
>JBLRWJ010000258.1:0-1563 GCA_047921315.1 Rhodobacterales bacterium
CGGCTGGCATCGTGAAGACGACGTGGAAATATTCCACCGGCAGCAGATCCTCGGCACGCGCGGCCATCCAGTCGCGCGCCGCAGGCCCCTGGCACTTGGGGCAGTGCCTATTTTTGCAGGAGTTGAAGCTGATGTGATGGTGGCCGCATTTGGTGCAACCGGCCACGTGCCCGCCGAGCGCTTCGGTCCGGCAGGCTTCAATCGCTGACATGACCTTGAGCTGAGACAGACTGACATGCCCCGCATTGGCCTGCCGCCACGCTGGACCATGGGCACGGAAGATGTCAGCGATCTCCAGCTTCGGCCGGGGCAACGCCCGGACCGGTCACTCCAGACTTCGCTTCACCGTCTGATCTTGCAACTTGGCCAGCATCTCATAGGGGCTGACGGTGTCGCGGATCGTCTTGGTGGCCACATGGGTGTATCGTGCAGTGGTCGTCAGCTTGGCGTGGCCGAGCAGCACCTGGATCACACGTATATCGGTGTTGGCTTCCAGTAGGTGGGTTGCAAAGCTGTGGCGCAGCGTGTGCAAGGTCGCAGGCTTCTTGACCCCCGCCATATGCTTGGCAGAGGTGAAAGCGCGGTTCAGTTGACGCGGTGAGATCGGGTTGATCTTCGGCTGGCCAGGGAACAGCCAGCCTTCGGGACGTGCCTCGCGCCACCAGGCCCGTAGCAACTCCAGCAAGCCGGGTGACAGCATGACCTTGCGGTCCTTCTGACCCTTGCCCAGTTCGACATGGATCAGCATCCGGTCACTGTCGATGTCACTGACCTTGAGGTTACAGACCTCGGCGGCCCTGAGCCCGGTACCATAGGAAATGCTGAGCGCGGCGCGATACTTGAGCCCTGGCCCGGGTGCGGCCATCAGGATGTCGGACACCTCCTCAACGCTGAAGACAACAGGCAGTTTGCGCGGCTCGGTACGGAATTGCATGTAGCGCTTCATCTCATCGCGCCCGCAGGTCATGCCGAAAAAGAACCGCAGCGCCACAATGCGCGTGTTGAAGGTTGATGGGGTCACCCCGGTGTCCGACATGTGGAGTTGATATGCGCGCAGGTCCTCCGGCGTCGCCGTGTCAGGTGAGCGTCCGAGGAATGCCGCGAAATCCTTGATCGCCCGGATGTGCGACTTCTGCGCCTTGTCTCCCATCCCACGGATGCGCATGTCTTCCATCATCCGCTGGCGCAGCGGGCTAATTCTCTCCTCTGTCATAGGAACCTCCTGTCTGATGATTGAGAAGGCCCCAATCGTCAGACAGATTTGCCAGATCGCAAAATACTCACCGCTACGGGCGTCTCAAACCATCAGCCAAATGCGCCAATGCCGCGGAGCGGCTTCGTCCTAGGGCCGACCATGTCGATAGTGTCGGGTCGCTGTCAGGGCACGATGCCGAAGGTTGGTCAGACCATTACTCAAGCGCAACAGCAACCCTCGCTGGCGTGATTTCCGCCAGTGCGGCCATATGCGCAGCAAGACATTGATTTGAGCTGAGCACGGGCAGGCCGAGTTCTTTGGACAATGGCGCCAGAATGTCCAATGTGCGCAGGTTGGTGCAGGACAGA
>JBLRWJ010000259.1:0-1546 GCA_047921315.1 Rhodobacterales bacterium
AGATCACCCGCGACTGGCTGGGCAACCGCGCCGCAAGCGACACGCCGCTGACCTTCCCCAAGGTGCTGGACAGCTTGCGCGACGAGGGGCTGCTTGCCCCGCTGGAAGACAGCGATGAGGTGCCTTTTGATATCACCCGCGAACCGCTGATCTTCCCGGTGCCGCGTTCGGCGCAACTGGCGACGATGGCGCGAGGGGAAACGGGGGGCCTCCTCGCGCTCGCCTATTCCAACATGCGCGGCTATGGCGATGTGCATCCCACGGTGGGCGAATTGCGCGTGGGCTATGTGCCGGTGATGGTGCCCCATCCGGTCACGGGCAAGCCGATGGAGGCGGGCGAGGTTCTGGTAACGGAATGCGAAATCGTCGCCATGTTCGAAAAATCCGACGATGGCGCGCCGGTCTTCACCTTGGGCTACGGTGCCTGCTTTGGTCATAACGAGGTCAAGGCGATTGCCATGTCCGTGCTGGACCGCGCGATTAGCGTGGCCAAGGAAAAGGGCCGCATCGCCAACCCCTCGGAAGACCCCGAATTTGTGCTGCTGCATGTGGATGGGATTGAGAGCATGGGGTTCTGCACCCATTACAAGATGCCCCACTACGTCACTTTCCAATCCGACATGGACCGCCTGCGCGCGGCCCGCGGCAAAGTTGAGGAGGCCACCGATGCACCCCGTTGACACCATGGGCCAGAACCGCGAGGGCGCGGAATACGGCTTTGCCTTTCTTGATGAGGACGCCAAGCGCGAATTGCGCCGCTCAATCTTCAAGGCGGTCTGTATTCCGGGCCATCAGGTCCCCTATGCCAGCCGCGAAATGCCCATTGCGCGCGGCTTCGGGACCGGGGGGATGCAGTTGACGCTGGCGCTGCTTGGCCCCGATGACGCCTGCAAGGTGATTGATCAGGGCGCCGATGACAGCGTGAACGCGGCCAATATCCGCAATTTCTTTGCGCTGACCTGTCCCGGTGTCACCGGCACGCTGCGCACCGAAGAGGCAAGCGTGATCCAGACCCGCCACCGTATCCCCGAACTGCCCCTGCGTGCGGATCAGATATTGGTGTTTCAGGTGCCGTATCCTGATCCGCTGGTGGTGGTGGAGCCCAACGCGGCCAAACGCCGCCGGATGCACGGGCGGGCGGATTATGCGCGGCTGTGGGTGAAACTTTACGAGGATATGGTCGCCTTTGACGAAATCACCATCTCGCACCGCTATCCCACGCGGATCAACGGGCATTACATCATCGACCCGTCACCGATCCCGCGGTTTGACGTGCCGAAACTGCATCAGGCCGATTGCCTCTATCTGTTCGGTGCGGGCCGCGAAAAGCGTATCTATGCCGTTCCGCCTCATACCGATGCAGTGCCCATCACCTTTAACGACGTGACTTTCGCGGTTGAGAGCTTCCGCGACAAGGCGACCGGCAAGCGCCACTGCTGCCGCCGCTGCGGGGCCGATGACAGTTTCCTTGACGAATTCCTTGATGAGGATGGCGCGCGGATTTTCCAATGCTCGGATGCCGCCTATTGCGACATGCGCCTAGAAC
>JBLRWJ010000260.1:0-1515 GCA_047921315.1 Rhodobacterales bacterium
ATGGTGCCCAATGTGCTGCGCGCGCATGCGTTCGATATCGACAAGCTCAACACCTTCTCTGCGCTCTATAATGATCTGATGCTGGCTGAGAGCGGGCTGAGCAAACTTGAGCGCGAGATGATCGCCGTCACCGTATCGTCGATCAACCGCTGCTTTTACTGCCTGACCGCGCATGGTGCGGCGGTGCGGCAATTGTCAGGTGACCCCAAATTGGGCGAGATGCTGGTGATGAATTACCGTGTCGCCCCGCTGGATGCGCGCCAGCGTGCGATGCTGGATTTCGCAGCACTGGTCACAACAGCTTCGGCCACGATCGAGGAACACCACCGTCAGGCCTTGCGCGATGTCGGCTTTGATGACCGTGACATCTGGGATATCGCCAATGTCGCCGCATTTTATAACATGACAAACCGCGTCGCCTCGGCCATCGATATGCGCCCGAATGACGAATATCATGCACAGGCAAGGTAACGCCCCCGGATGCGGATGATCTGGCCTGTCCTGCAAAACGCACGGGGCCCGATCATCGCATCGGTCTGCGCATTGCTGCTGGGCTTTGCCGCGGCTCTTCCGGCCCGCGCATTGGACCTGTCGCTGCCATTCACCAGCCAGATGACAACCCGCGTGGTCACAGCACCAGACAGCCATGCGCTTGCCATCGGCCCTTTCACTGACGGGCAGTTACCCAGCCGCATTCTGGAAGGTCAGGTCGAGCGGCAGGTGCTTCGGCTACCCGGGCAATCGCTCACGACACTCCAGTTACTGGTGCCGCTGCGGGATCAACTTGATGCGGCCGGGTATGACATCTTGTTCGAATGTGATGCCGCCGCCTGTGGCGGGTTTGATTTTCGCTTCGCAATCGAGGTGCTGCCCGCCCCTGACATGTATGTCGATCTGACCGATTTCCGCTATCTGGCCGCCCGGCGCGGCGAACAAGACTATTTCGGGGTGTTGATCAGCGCCTCTTCAAATGCAGGCTTCATACAAATCATCCGCGTCACATCCGGCGAGGATACGGGCGCGCTGCGCATCAACAGTCCCGGCGGCGCAGAAGGCGAGGGCAATGTGCCCGCCGCAACGGCTGACACCACAGCCCCGGACCCCAGCCCCCCTTCAGCAGCGGCAGACAGCACGCCAATCACACTGGCTGACAGCCTGCGCCTGCGCGGCCATGTGATCCTGTCCGACCTGACCTTTGACAGCGGATCAGCACAATTGGCACCGGGACGGTTCGCAACACTGGAGAACCTTGCGGATTTCCTGCTGGCTGATCCGACCCGCCGCATCGCCCTTGTTGGCCATACCGATGCTGTCGGTACCCTGCCGGGCAATATCAACCTGTCGCGCCAGCGCGCCAATTCCGTGCGCCAGCGCCTGATCGCGGATTACGCCGTCCCCCCCTCCCAGCTTGAGGCCGAGGGCATGGGCTATCTGTCCCCGATTGCCCCCAACACAGATTCCGCTGGCCGCGAGGTCAACCGCCGCGTCGAAGCGGTCTTGCTCAATATCGACTAG
>JBLRWJ010000261.1:0-1229 GCA_047921315.1 Rhodobacterales bacterium
CAGCGCAATCAGGAAGCCGCAGCGCAGGGTCGCCGCAGCATTGGTGAGAACATCAGGCTGGGCATTCCGCAGGTTCCAGAGGGCATTGTGGGCGGTGTTGGCCGCACAATGAAGTTTCTGGGATTTGATGCCGCTGGTGATGCGATAGTCGATTTCGCGGAAAACACCTTTGGCATGAGCGAGGAAGATCAAGCCCGCAGCGCCGCGATTGCCGAGGACAGCACGATCGGCCAAGAGGTCATTGACGGGTTTTTCCAAGCCGGTCCCGGCATTCTGGTCGATGTCGGCATGGCATGGGCTGGCGCAAAGACCGGCGCGAAGCTTGGCGCGATTGCTGGCCCGAAAGGCGCAGTTGTAGGGGGTGTGGTTGGCGCGTTTGCCGGTGCCGCCGCTAGCATCTTCCCGCAAATGGTGTCATCTGCATGGCAGACCGCAGAGGCCAATGATTTCGATACGGAAGACCCTGAAGTTCAGACCCGGATCATGGCAACCGCACTTGCAACAAGCCTTGCACAGACAGCCTTCCCCGCCGCAGTGGGTCGCGCATTGCAGAAGCCCATCAATGTGGCCGCCGAAGGTGTTGCGCGCAGCGTGATCCAGCGCGCAGCCGCAGGGGCCGCGCTTGGTTCTGGCACAGAGGGCATGGCCGAGGTTACAGCGCTGGTGCTTGAACAGATCATGTTCGACAAGGACGTTCAGGCCAGTCTTGATGCGGAAGGCTGGAAAGCAGTCGGCCCCATGCTGATAGAGAAGTTCGGGCGGGATGCGGTTGTCACGTTCGGGGTCGGCGCGCTGATGGGCGGCGCGATTGGTGGCCCTGCCGCAGCCGTGACGCGATCCGGTGCAAACACCCAGATCGAGGCCGACAGCGCACAGGCGCAGGATGGCGCATTCGGTGCAGTCTTTGAGCGTGCGCAGGACATCGAGCCGGGGTCTATCCAAGGCGTGCCAGCTTCAGAGCATAGCGCATTCATGCGTGGCGTTTTGAATGAATTGAACGGTGTCGAGGCTGGTCTGACCGATGCCGAAGGCAATTACGATGCCCAAGGCCGAACAGCGCGCCAGCAGCGCGCCTATGATCGGGGCGTTGCGTGGGCGAACGAAGAAGCGGGCAATATAGCGGACGGGATCAAAACCCGCGCAGATGAAAGCATAGCGCAGGCGCAGGCCGAGGCAGCAGCGGAACAGGCCCCGCTCACAGCGGCCATTGACGAGCGTGCAGGCACGGA
>JBLRWJ010000262.1:0-1089 GCA_047921315.1 Rhodobacterales bacterium
CTGTGACTTTTTTGGAACCCGCGCGGCTGAACTGAACCTTCCAGCCGGTAGATTCCATGACAACCGTTTTGCCGATCAGGTTGTCCCGATACCAAGCCTCGGCCTTGCGCCCCAACTGGCGTATGTCGCCCCACTCGCCAAGCTCCTGCCCGGTGAGGGTGGCAACGGGCGCGCCGGTGTCGCCGCGCATTTCCATTGCTATGCCAAGTGTCACCGACAGGTCTCGTGTCACCGACAGGCACAGTCGGACCAAACTGAGCGGCCCCTGACCCGAAGCGCCTTGATGCATCGCAAGGACATCGGTTCACAGGTCACTTAATCCCAACCTGAGGGGAGTTTTGCCCGCTATCCACCCCCCTGCATGCGAAAATGGCAGTTTCAGGCCATAAGGAGGGATCATGAGCACCAACAACACGCCACCGGAAAAGCCTGACCAATCGGTCTTGGCAAAGATTCTGTGGCCGCTGGCTATCGGGTTTGTGGTTCTGTCATGGCTGTTTACACAACAATCCGTCCCCCCCGGCCCCACGGCAACAGTGTCCTATAGCGAGATAAAAACGTTGATCAGGAACGGGGATGTGCGCGAGGCCACGCTTGAGGAAAACGCCATCGTCGCTGTCTTGCGTGATCGCAGGTCCGATGGTGCCTTGCGCCTGCGCGCGGTGACACCTGTGCAACCCGATCCCGCGCTCCTTCCGCTGCTCGAGGACATGGGTGTCACGGTCACCGCCGAGGCCCCACGTGACGCCTTGGGCTTGGTCTGGTTTCTGCCATGGGTTTTGATCCTCGCCTTCTATTTCTGGCTGAGCCGCCGCATGATGGGGGGCATTGGCGGTGGCATGGGGGGCGGCGGCATGGGGGGCGGCGTTCCCGGAGGGATGAAAGATTTCCTCAGGGGACGATCCGCAAAACCGATCAAGCTTGCCAATAAGGTGACCTTTGCCGATGTGGCCGGACAGGACGAAGCCAAGCGCGAAGTGTCTGAGCTGGTTGAATTTCTCCGCGATCCGGACCGGTTCCAGCGCGTCGGCGCAACTGTGCCGCATGGCGTGTTGTTGATGGGTCCGCCCGGCACCGGCAAAACACTGC